>DATGAX010000522.1:0-9189 GCA_035312965.1 Acidimicrobiales bacterium | reverse complement strand
GGACCTGGGTTCGGCGATTCGATCGGCGCCATGACCATCGCCGGGGGGATCATGGGCGCGCTGTTCCACCGGGAGCGCACGGGAGAGGCCACGACGGTCGACGTGTCATTGCTCGGCACCGGCATGTGGGCCATGGGCCAGGCCACGGCCATGTCACTGCTGACGGGCCGTCCATGGGGTCCTCCACCGGGCGGGACCACCAGGATGAACCCGATCTCCGCGACCTATCAGACCAAGGACGGGCGCTGGATCGCTCTCACCTGCCTGCAGGCGGGCAAGTACTGGCCCCACGTGTGCCGGGCCGTCGGTCGCACCGACCTGATCGAGGACCCGCGGTTCTCCGACCACGTGTCCCTCCTGTCCAACGGGATGGAGGCGTTCGGCATCCTCAAGGAGACGTTCGCCGAGCACACGCTGGCCGAATGGCGGGAGAAATTGGCCGACTTCATCGGGCAGTGGGCGGTGGTCCAGGACACCCTCGAAGCGGCGGCCGATCCGCAGTCAGTGGCCAACGGCTACATCCAGGACTGTGCGACGGCCGCCGGGGTGCCCTTCAAGCTCGTGGCCGCGCCAGTCCAATTCGGGGGCCAGGCGCCCCAGCCCCGACGCGCTCCCCTCTTCAACGAACATGGCGACGCCATCCTCTCCGAGCTCGGTCTCGACTGGGACACCGTCGTCGAACTCAAGGTCCGCGGCGTCGTCGCCTGACGGCCGCAAGGAGGCTCCAATGTCATACTTCGATGCGTTCCGTTACGACGGCAAGCGGGTGGCGGTGGTCGGCGCGGCCACGGGCATGGGGGCGGCCACGGCGCGGCTCGTCCGCGACGCCGGGGCCGAGGTGGTGGTCATGGACATCGCCGAGTGCCACCTGGACGGGGCCAAGGAGATCCGGGTCAACATGGCCGACCCCGCCTCCATCGACGCTGCCGTCGACGAGTGCGGGGGGCCCGTGCATGCCCTGTTCCTGTGTGCCGGCGTGGCCGACGGCACCCCCGGCATCGAGAAGATCAACTTCATCGGCCATCGCCACATGATCGAGCGCTTCCTGGATGCCGGCGCCCTCCCGCGCGGCTCGGCCATCGGGTTCATCTCGTCCGCGGCCGGCCTGGGGTGGCAATCCAATCTGGAACTGATCAAGGAGTACCTCGCCGTCACGGACTTCGACGCCGCCTCTCAGTGGGCGACGGATCACGGGAAGGCCGACTACTTCTGGAGCAAGCAGACCATCTGCGCCTATGTCGCCATGCAGGCCTATCCCCTGCTCCAGCAAGGGATACGTATCAACGCCATCTGCCCCGGACCCACTGACACGCCGCTGGCCCAGGCCAACAAGGAGATGTGGCTGGGCTTCGGCTCCGACTACCGCGCCGACGCCGGCATCGAGGCCTCCACTCCTCTGGAGCAGGCCTATCCCCTGGTATTCCTCTGCAGCGATGCAGCGGGTGCGATCAACGGGGAAATCCTCATCTCCGATGCCGGCTACATCGCCTCGGGCCTCACTGATGCGTACCCGGCGGCAAGCGGGGCGGCCCAATTCCTCACCGGGCGTCTCGGCTAGCTGTGGGAGCGCCTCCCGCCCCGAACGACAAGGCCAGCGGCCCCCGGTCGCGCAAAGGAGCCGAGACGCGGGCCCGGTTGGTCGGGGCGGCCAAGGAGATCTTCGAGGAGAACGGCTTCCTCGACGCCCGCATCTCCGACATCGCGGAGCGGGCTGGGCTCTCGCACGGCTCCTTCTACCACTACTTCGAATCAAAGGAGGAGATCTTCCGGGAGGTCGCCTACGCCGTGGGCGACCAGTTGAGCGCCCCGCTCGGCGAGGTGGTCCTCGACCCGGAGTCGGAGGCCAGTCCCCAGGACCGCATCCGCCAGGCCATCCGGATGCACCTCGAGAGCTACCGCAAGGAAGCCCGGATCATGGGCGTCATCGAGCAGGTGTCCCGTTACGACGCCGAGATGCGGCGGGCCCGCTTCGAGCAGCAGCGCCTGTACGGCGAGCAGGTCGAGGATTCGATCCGGCGCATGCAACGCAACGGGATGATCGATCGCGATCTCGATCCGGTGATCGCGGCGGCCGCCCTCGGATCGATGACCACGCGGTTCCCGGAGCTGTGGCTGGTCGAGGGTGCACTCGAGTGCAGCTTCGACGACGCGGCCGAGCAACTGGCCCGGGTCTTCATCAACGGGTTGGGGTTCAAGGGCGAGGCGGTGCCCCGCAAGAAGGGCAGAGCGGCGCTGGGGGCGTAGACCCCTACACCCACCCGCATGATGTCGGCCATGTTGCCGCCCATGATCCTGGCGATGTCCCCGTCGGTCAACCCGGGCGGCAGGTGGTCGATGTAGCTGCACGGCTCGGCCAGGCCCTCGGGATGCGGGTAGTCGGACCCGAACAGGACGTGATCGGCGCCGATGGCTCCGATCAGCTCGTCGATGCGGTCCTCGTGGAACGGGCTGACGTAGGTGTTGCGCTTGAACGCCTCCACCGGGTCCTCCTCGAACGCCTGCGGCATCTTCTTGTAGGTGTCCGACAGGTGCTCGAGCAGGGGGACCACCCAGTCGCCGCCGTTCTCGATGGCCGCCACCCGCAGCTGCGGGAAGCGACTGAACGTCCCGTGGCAGACGAAAGCGGCGAAGGCGTCCTCGATGGGCCGTTTGCCGATCGTCATCATGCGGAAGGCGTCGAGGCGGAAAGGCAGCATCTCCGACGGACCGGTCCAGTCGCTCTGGTAGCGCGAGTACCCGCTGTCGGAGGCGTGCATCGACACGAGGATGTCGGCGTCGACCACCCGCTGCCAGAAGGGGTCGAACTCGGGGAGCCCGAAGGACCGCGAGCCGCGCAGGCCGGGCACCGGGGCGGGCCGGATGAGCACGGTCTTGGCGCCGCGCTCGAGGCACCACTCGAGCTCCTCGATGGCCTGGTCCACGATCGGCAGCGTGATGACCGGCGTGGCGAAGATGCGGTCCTCGTAGTCGAACGTCCACTCCTCGTACATCCACTGGTTGAAGGAGTGGATGACGGCGTGGGTCAGCTCGGGGTCGTCGCGCAGGCGCTCCTCGAGCAGGCTGGCGAGGGTCGGGAACATGAGGGCCCGGTCCACGCCGAGCTCGTCCATCAGCTCGAGGCGCGGCTCGGGCCGGCGGAAGGCCGGGACGGCCCGCATGGGCTCGCCGATGATCTCCCGGTAGGACTTACCCTCGGGGTTGCCGTTGCGGAAGTACTCCTCCTGGGCGCCGGGACGGGCCACCACGTCGAAGGTCGGGTTGGGGATGTAATCGCTGACCGTACCTCGGACCATGATCTTGGTCCGGCCGTGCAGTTCGACGTAGTCGATGGCGCCCCTGTAGCGGTCCGGAAGGTGACGCGTGAAGGCGTCCTTGGTCTCGTAAAGGTGGTTATCGGCGTCGAAGACCGGGAAGTCGCATCTAGGGGCCATTTTTCGATGCTAGCATATATTTGACTCTGACGTCAAAAACGATACCGGTCAAAGGGAGCCACATGGGCAGCGATATCTATTACGACCCCTACGACTTCGAGATAGACGCTGACCCGTATCCGATCTGGCGCCGGATGCGCGACGAAGCCCCCCTCTGGTACAACGAGAAGTACGAGTTCTTCGCCCTGAGCCGCTTCGACGACGTGCAGGCGGCGCTGGTGGACTGGAGCACCTACCGGTCGGGCAAGGGCTCCATACTCGAGCTCATCAAGGCCGACGTGCAGATCCCCTCGGGGGTGATCCTGTTCGAGGACCCGCCGGTGCACGACATCCACCGCGGGCTGATGTCGAGAGTGTTCACGCCGAAGAAGATGAACGCCATCGAGCCCAAGGTCCGCGAGTTCTGCGCCCGTACCCTGGACCCGCTGGTCGGATCAGGCGGCTTCGACTTCATCCGTGACCTGGGCGCCGAGATGCCGATGCGGACCATCGGGTTCCTGCTCGGCATCCCCGAGCAGGACCAGGAGGCGATCAGGGACCGCCTCGACGAAGGACTCCGGCTGGAGGAGGGCGGGCCCAGCCCGATCGCAGACGGCTATCAGAACGACGACCACACCGTGATGTTCGCCGAGTACGTGGACTGGCGGGCCTCCCACCCCTCGGACGACCTGATGACCGAGTTGCTCAATGCCGAGTACGAGGACGAGACCGGCACCACCCGGAAGCTGACGCGCGCCGAGGTGCTCACCTACGTGGGGCTCCTGGCCGGCGCCGGCAACGAGACGACGGCCCGGCTCATCGGCTGGACCGGGAAGATCCTGGCCGAGCATCCCGATCAGCGCCGGCAGATCGCCGAGGACCGTTCCCTCGTCCCGCAGGCCATCGAGGAGATCCTCCGGTTCGAGGCGCCCTCGCCGGTCCAGGCCCGCTACGTGGCCGCCGATGTGGAGCACCACGGTCAGAAGGTGCCCGAGGGGAGCGTGATGGTGCTGCTCAACGGGTCGGCCAACCGCGACGAGCGGCACTACCCCAACGGAGACAGCTTCGACATCCACCGGCCGGCCGGCCACCACCTGAGCTTCGGCTACGGGCTCCATTTCTGCCTGGGCGCGGCCCTGGCCCGCCTGGAAGGCCGCGTCGCCCTGGACGAGGTGTTGCAGCGCTGGCCCGATTGGGAGGTCGACTACGACCACGCCAAGCAGGCGCGCACGTCGACCGTCCGCGGTTGGGAGTCGCTGCCGGTCGTCACGCCCGCTTGAGGGCTCGAGCGGCCCAACGCCGAGGCCGATCCGGTCAACTCCGGCGCAGCAGGAGAACGCCCGCCGGCGTCAGCCCGCCGCTCGTGACGACGGCCACCGCGGCATCCTTGACCTGGCGGTCGCCGGCGTCGCCTCGCAGCTGCACGACCGCCTCGTGGACGAATCCCATACCGTGCGTGCGCCCGGCCGACAGTTGGCCACCGTGCGGGTTGAGGGCGACGACTCCGCCTTCCAGCGCGATGTTCCTCCCGCCGTCGAGGAAGTCCTTGGCCTCGCCGATCCCGCAGAATCCGAGGCCCTCGAGCCAAGAGAGGCAGTTGAAGCTGAACCCGTCATAGAGAAGGGCGACGTCGACGTCCGCCACTGTCAGGTCGGTCCGGGTCCACAAATGAGCCGAGGGGCCGAGCGAATGCGGCTCGTGGGTCATGGTCGACTGGTCCCAGGTGATGCGCTCGGTCATCTGGGTGCCGACCGCCTCGACCAGAACGGGAGGGTGAGGCCGGTCGGCCGCCGTCTCGATGGCCGACACGACCACGGCCACTGCGGCGTCGGCAGGGACGTCGCAGTCGTACAGCCCGAGGGGCGTGGCGATCATCCGGGCGGAGAGGTAGTCGTCCATGGTCATCGGCCCGCGGTATATGGCGGCCGGGTTCAGCGCCGCGTTGGCCCGTTCGGTGAGCGCGATCCAACCCAGCGTCTCGCGGGTGGTCCCGTAGCGGGCGAAGTGATTGGAGGCCCGGATGGCGAGGGTGATGGCCGCCGATCCCTCGCCGTAGGGACCGCTGTAGCCGGGGACCCGGGACTCACGCCGGCCGCCCATCCCATAGGGCGTGGCCCCGCTCGAGTCGGCGGCCCGCGTCTGGGCCGCGAACGTCGCCTGCCAGACCGTGCGGAAGCAGACGACGTGGCGGGCCAGGCCCCCCGCCACCGCCAGCATGGCGGCGATCACCGAGCCGGCCGGGCCGAAGGTCTCGCCGCCGCCGTTGTACCAGGTCGGCCGTAATCCCAACGCGTCCTCGAGGGCGCTGACGCCACCCTCGCCGAACCCGCCCATGGTGCCGCCGCCGCCGGGGTAGGTCGACAGGCCGTCGATGTCGGACAGGTCGAGGCCGGCGTCTTCGACCGCGGCTCGAACCGCATCCACGGTAAGAGAGAGGGGCACCCGCATCAGGCGGCGCCCGACGTCGGACATGCCGATTCCCGTGATGGCCACCCGATCCTCGAACTTGTCGGAGCGGACCATCGGGCGGGTCCAGCGCCGATGTTCGCCGGGCGGTATCTCGTCGTCGGGCAATGGAGCGTCAGGCGATCCGTTAGGGATGTACAGCGGGATCCACACGTCAACCCGATGCTCGAAGCGGGGCTTCACCCGCATGCCCACCCGGAGGTCCTCCGCTCCAACGCCCACGATGTTGGTGGTGAGCCGGACCCGTGGGTCGACGTCGAGCGCGACCGTCGCCACGCAGTACGGCGGCGGAAACCCCGGATCCCAGAGCTGGTGGTTGACGCTGTAGCCGACCACGACACCATCGCCCTCGACGGCGCGGCGGCCCAGGTCGCTCGAACGGCAGTACCGGCATATCGGCGGCGGCGGGTGCAGCAGGGCACCGCATCCGTTGCAGCTGACGAACGACAGCCGGCCGTGCTCGCCGGCTTCCCAGAAGGGCCGGCTGTCGTCGTCGAGCACCGGCAGCGGCCGTTGAGCATCCTCCATGTTCAGAACTTCGTTCACGGGTGCAATGTAGGGTCAGCGACCACTATGAGGATCGTGGTCGTCGGAGCATCGAGTGGGCTGGGGCGCTGCATCGGAGTCGACAGAGGGCGGCGGGGCGACCGGGTAGCCCTCCTGGCCCGCCGTCACGACCGCCTTCTCGGTGCCGCCGAGGAGGCCGGACCGGGCGCGGTGGCCATCCAGTGCGACGTGACCGACGCGGAGTCCTGTCGCGCCGCCATCGAAGAGGCGGCGACCGGATTCGGCGGCATCGACGCCCTGGTGTACTCCACCGGGATCGGGCCGCTGAGCCCCATAGAGGACCTCACCGCCGAGGTCTGGCGCCGGGCTTTCGACACCAACGTGGTCGGGGCGGCACTCGTGACCGCGGCCGCCCTTCCCCACCTCAAGGCGGCCTCCGGAACGGTCGCGTTCATGTCCTCGGTCAGCGCTTCCTTCACCCCGCCATGGCCGGGCTTCGCGGCGTACAACGTGAGCAAGGCGGCTCTGGACAAGATGGTCGATTCGTGGCGTACGGAACATCCTTCTGTGGGCTTCACCCGCATCGTGATGGGGGACAGCGCGGGCGGCGAAGGGCACGGAGCGACCGAGTTCCCCACCGGCTGGGACATGGACTACTTCGTGGAGATCCACAACCAATGGACAGCCAAGGGCCTGCTGGCCGGCGGCCTGCTCGATGTGGGCGAGTTGCTCGCCGTAGTCGATCTGGTCCTGACCAGCAAGGCGACGATTCCGTCGGTGACGCTCATTCCCCGCCCGGCCGGTTAGGCACGGACTAGTCCTCGACGTCGATGTCAAAAATCAGGTAGGTTCTCAGCGGCGGCCGGGCGCGGCCGCCGAGCCACCACGGGAGGATCATGTCCAGAAGCAGCAAGGTGTTGGCCACGCTGGCGCTGGCCACGCTCGTCGCGGCCGGGTGCAGCTCGGCCAAGAACGGCACGTCATCGAGCACCACTTCGGGCTCCAACTCGGGCGGAGGCAAGACGTTCACCGTCGGCGTGCTCACCGACCTCACCGGCCCGGCCGCGTCCGGCGCCAAGACCTCGCCATTCGGCGCCAAGGCCGGAGCCATCGTCGCCTCGTCGGAGGGCTTCCAGATACGCATCGTCGAAGCTGACTCGCAGACGTCCCCCTCGGGGATCCTGACGTCGGCGAAGAAGTTGGTGGAGCAGGACCACGTCGACGCCGTACTCGCCGTGTCGGCCTTGACGTTCGCGGCGGCCGACTACCTCACGTCCAAGGGGATCCCCGTCGTCGGCGTGGCCGAGGACGGGTCGGAGTGGACCACCCATGCCAACATGTTCTCCGCCTTCGGGTTCAACGACGCCACGAAGGTCTCGACCACCGCCGGCCTGTTCTTCAAGATGCAGAGTGTCACCACGCTCGGGACCCTGGGGTACGGGATCTCGCCTCAGTCCGCCAACGCGGCCAAGGGAGCCGCGGTGTCGGCACAGGCAGTCGGCCTCCGGGCCCCCTACGTCAACGCCAACTTCCCGTTCGGCAGCACCAACGTGGCCCCGGTCGCGCTGCAGATGAAGGCGGCCGGCGTGGATGGCTTCACGTCCACGACCGATCCCAACACGAGCTTCGCCCTGATCACCGCCATGCGCCAGGCCGGTGTCAACCTCAAGGTCGCGCTGCTGCCCGACGGCTACGGCGGTGACCTCCTCCAAGCCGGACCGGGCGCGCTCCAGAGCGGCCAAGGGGTGTACTTCTCCCTCTCGTTCGAGCCCGTCGAGATGCACACGGCCGCCACGGAGAAGTTCGCCAACGCGCTCAAGAGCGCCGGGGTGACCGGCGCCCCCACATACGGCGAGTACGCCGGCTACACCTCCATGGCCCTGCTCGTGCAGGCCTTGCACACGGCGGGGGCGCACCCCTCGCACGCCGCCCTCATCAGCGCCCTCAGCGGCGTGACCGGGTTCAACGCGTGGGGCCTGCTGGGAAGCCATTCGTTCGGAATGGCCGACCGCGCCGCCACCGCCACAGGGGTGGACGGTTGCCTGTGGGTCACGAAGCTGTCCGGCTCCTCGTTCCAGCTGGTACCCGGTGCCGACCCGATCTGCGGATCGGTGATCGCGGGCAAGACCGTCTAGCGGGATGGCCGCGGTGGACCACGAAGTGCGCATGCTCGTCGACGGCGAGCTCATCGAGGCCGACTCCGGCCGGACGTTCGACAATGTCAACCCGGCGACCGAGGAGGTGCTCGGCGCCGTGGCCGACGCCTCGGCGGCCGAGATGCAGCGGGCCATCGGCGCCGCCCGCCGGGCCTTCGACGAGACGTCGTGGTCGACCGACCATGCCTTCCGCAAGCGTTGCCTCGAGCAGCTGCAGGACGCGCTCGAAGGCGAGCGGGAGGGGTTCCGGGAAGAGCTCATCCTGGAGGTCGGCTGTCCGCGGATGTCGACGATGGGCCCCCAACTCGACGGACCGCTCGCCGGCGCGTTGCGCTACCCGGCCAAGCTCATCGACGAGTTCCCCTGGGAGACCGAGCTACCCGACGGGCCCGACATGCGCGGCAACCCCAACGTCCGGCGCATCTGGAAGGAGCCGGTCGGTGTGGTGGGCGCCATCGTCCCGTGGAACTTCCCGCTGGAGGTGACCCTCAACAAGGTCGGCCAGGCCCTCGCCACCGGCAACACCATGGTGCTCAAGCCGGCTCCCGACACGCCCTGGAACGCGACCCGGCTCGGCCGTCTGGTCGCCGAGAAGACCGAAATCCCGGCGGGCGTGTTCAACGTCGTCACCTCGGCCGACCATTTGGTCG
>DATGAX010000521.1:0-5521 GCA_035312965.1 Acidimicrobiales bacterium | reverse complement strand
GATTGCGTCTTCGCGCTGGAGCTGGTCGAGCATCTGACCGCGCCCGTCGCCCTCCTCTCGGAGATCCGCCGGGTCCTCACCGATCGACCGGACGCCCGGGCCATCGTCTCCGTCCCCAGCCCGTACAACTGGGTCGAGGTCGCGCGGGAGCTTCTCGGACGGCAGGATCCCGAAGGCCACCTCGTGATGTTCACCACCCCCGTCTTGAGGAACATCGCGGCGCTGGCCGGCCTGAGCCTGGACGGCCGTTGGGGGACGTCGATCAGGATCGGCAAGTCCTTCCTGTCACACAATTCGATGCTCGCCAGATCGCGGATATACCGGCTCCGTAAGACGAGTGAGGTCGTTTTCGGTGGCCGACAGTTCCACTGGTGAAGTAGCGGGCGGTGGCCCCGAACATTTGAATGGGCCGCCGACGCCCCCGGGTCGTGCGCTCGCGAGGAGCGCCCGTGTCGGCCGGACGGTGCGCGTCGTCCTCACGCTCGCCGTCCTGGCCGTGGCCGGGGTGGCCCTGGCCGACCGCTGGAAGGAGGTGCAGGGGCATCTCTCCCATGTGTCTCCGTTCGCCGTGCTCGGCGCGTTCGGCTGCATGTTGGTGGCTCTGTTCATGGCCATGATGGCTTGGAGGGCCCTGCTGACCGGGTTCGGCAGCCACATACCGGTGCCGGCGGCGATGCGGATCGTGTTCGTGAGTGCCTTGGGCAAGTACCTGCCCGGCAGCATCTGGCCCTACCTGGCCCAGATCGAGCTCGGGCGGGAGCACCATGTGCCGAGGACGCGTTCTGCCGCAGTGTCGGTCCTGACGGTTCTGGTCAGCTTGATCACTGCCCTGATAATCGCGGCGGCCACTCTGCCCTGGGCGTCCGCCGCCGCCACCAAGCGCTTCTGGCCGGTGTTCATCGCCCTACCCGTCCTGATCGCCGTCCTCCACCCGCGGATCCTCAACGCGCTGTTGGTGAAGGCGGGACGGATCCTGCGGCGGCCCACGTTCGATGAGCAGGTCACCCCCCGGGCGATGCTCGTCGCGGTCGCGTGGACCGCGTCGGCGGCGTTGCTCTCGGGCATCCAGATATGGCTCTTGGCCATCAACGTGGCGAGCGTCGGTATCCGGGCCCTTCCGGTCTGCGTCGGCGCCTATGCCCTGGCCTGGTCGGCCGGCTTCCTGTTCATCATCGCTCCGGCCGGGGCCGGGGTGCGTGAGGCGGCGATGGTGGCCTGCCTGACGCCGATAATGAGCGCCACCGATGCGCTTCTCATCGCTCTCCTCTCCCGCCTGATCACCACCGCGGCCGACTTCACCGCGGCCGGCGCCATCTTCGCCAGCGGAGCCAAGAACCACCTGGCCGCCCTCCGCAGTCGTGGCGACCCCGACACGGTCGCCGATGAGACGGTCGACGAACTGCCCGGATCGACGGTCACTTGAGCGGTGTGACCGGCGCGGTCCCGACCGGCGCCGTGCACATCGTCGCCCCCCGAGGCGCCGGCGGCATCCGCCAGAGCGCCGACGACCTGGCCGAGACCCTGGCCGCCATCGGAGTGGACGCGGTGGTGGGGGAGCGCCCGCCGGCCGGGCCGGCGCACTTGCACTACGGCAACGCCAGCCGGCCCCTCCTGCGCTTCCTGGCCCGCCGCCGCGGCGACCTGGTGACCATCCACGACGTCGTCCCCCGCACCCGCATGCTGCGGGCCGTGTTACCCCGGGTCAGCGGACCGGTGTTGGCCCGCCACCACCTGGTGGTCCACTCCCGCCACGCCGCCGGGCTGCTCGCCGCCACGGTCCCCGGCGCCCGGCCGGAGACGGTCCCCCTGCTGCTGAGGGTCGTTCCCGACCCGGGACCGTCGCCGCTCGGGCCGCCCGGCGGGCTGGTCACGGCGGTGGTGGCGGGCCGGCTCAAGGCGGCCAAGGGGGTGGCCGCGCTGGTCGCCGCGGCCGACGCCCGCCCCGGGCTGCGCCTGGTGCTGGTCGGCGGGGCGGCCGACCGGGCCACCACCGAGCTGCTCACCCGGCTGCCGGCCAACGTGTCGCACCTGGACCGCCCCGACCACGACACCTTCCTGGCCGCCCTGGCCGGGGCCGACGTGGTGATCAGCTGGCGGCCCGACAGCGTCGGTGAGACCAGCGGCCCGGTCGTGGAGGCCCACCAGCTGGGCACCCCCGTGGCCGGGCTGGCGAGCGGGTCCCTGCCGGAGTACTGCGGACCGGGCGACGTGCTGGTCCCCGAGGGCCGGTCGGCCGGCGACCTGCTGGACGCGGTGCTGGCCGCCCGTCCCGGGCGGATCGACGCGGGCGACGAGCGGAGGGCGCCACCGGAGGCCATCGCCCGCCGCTATCTCGAGCTGTACCGCCGCTTCGGGCTGCTGGGGCCAGGGGGGCCCGGGGGGCCCGGGGGATGAATGGTGCGGGCGAGAGGACTCGAACCTCCACCCCTCTCGGGACCAGGACCTAAACCTGGCGCGTATGCCAATTTCGCCACGCCCGCAGAGCGTTCTGACCTGGCAGTTTCAAGTTAGTTGACCACGGCTCGGGAGCTCCCGAAGAGCCGATCGGCACATTGGGAGGTAGGCGCCCCGGGAAATCAGCCCCAAGCGCCCCGGCGACGGCCCCGGCCCCGGCGACGGCGACGGCGACAGCAGGGAAGCGGGTACCCTGCCGCTCATGAGCCCGCTACACCTCCCGCCGGTGACCGCCCAGATGGCCGGCCTGGACCGGTCCGCCGATGTCTACCAGCGCCTGCTCAAGGAGCGGATCGTGTTCCTCGGCACCGAGGTGGACGACACCAGCGCCAACCTGATCTGCGCCCAGCTCCTCCTCCTCGCCGCCGAGGACCCCGAGCGGGACGTCAGCCTGTACATCAACTCGCCGGGCGGGTCGGTCACGTCCGGCCTGGCCATCTACGACACGATGCAGTTCGTCCCCTGCGACGTGTCCACGGTCTGCATGGGGTTGGCCGCGTCGATGGGCCAGTTCCTGCTGTGCTCCGGCACGCCGGGCAAGCGGTTCTCCCTCCCGCACTCGCGCATCCTCATGCACCAGCCGTCGGGCCAGGCCCGGGGTCAGGCCGCCGACATCGCCATCCAGGCCGAGCAGATCGTCTACCTCAAGAAGATGATGGCGGAACGCATCGCCTTCCACACCGGCCAGCCGGTGGAGCGGATCGAGGCGGACTCGGACCGGGACCGGTGGTTCACCGCGGCCGAGGCCAAGGACTACGGGTTCATCGACCAGGTCATCGAGCGGGCCGCCGACGTCAGCGAGCCGGCCCCCGCCTGAGGCCGCCGCCCACCCGCTCGGCCCCGGTGGTGCACCGGGTTCGGACCCCGCCCGCCGCTACAATCCCCCGGTGAGCGCTGGTCCCGTCGTCATCGAGGCGATCAACGTGTCCAAGAAGTTCCGGCTGGTGCACGAGCGCAACCAATCGCAGAAGGCCATCCTCCTGCGCGGCCGCCGGGTGCTGGCCGAGGACTTCTGGGCCCTGCGCGAAGTCTCCCTCGACGTGCGCCAGGGCGAGACCTTCGGCCTGATCGGCCAGAACGGCTCGGGCAAGAGCACCATGCTCAAGTGCCTCACCCGCATCCTCACCCCCAACGAGGGCCGGGTCGAGGTCAAGGGCAAGGTCTCGGCCCTGCTCGAGCTGGGCGCCGGCTTCCACCCTGAGCTGTCCGGCCGGGAGAACGTGTTCCTCAACGGGGCCATCCTCGGCATGCCGCAGACGGAGCTGCGCAAGCGATTCGACGAGATCGTGGACTTCGCCGGGGTGGCCGAGTTCATCGACGAACCGGTCAAGAACTACTCCTCCGGCATGTACGTCCGGCTGGGCTTCTCGGTGGCCATCAACGTCGACCCCGACGTGCTGTTCGTGGACGAGGTGCTGGCGGTGGGCGACGAGGCCTTCCAGCGCAAGTGCAACGACAAGTTCAACGAGCTGCGCAGCTCGGGCAAGACCATCGTCCTGGTGAGCCACAGCATGGGCTCGGTGGACAGCCTCTGCGACCGGGTGGCGTGGTTCTCCAAGGGTCACCTGATGCAGGTGGGCACCCCCCGCGACGTCATCGAGGCCTACGCCGCCACCAACCGGGTCGACGTGCGCACCGACGAGTACGGCCATCCCCGGTGGGGGAGCGGGGAGGGTCGCATAGTCGGCGTCTTCTGGCTCAGCCCCGAAGGCGAGCCCATCTCCCGCATCGAAGGCGGCCGCCCGGCCCGCCTCCGGTTGCACTACGAGATCGACGAGGCCCTCCGGCGCCCGGTCTTCTCCGCCATCGTCACCACCCCCCACGGCGTCGAGATCACCAACGCTTCGTCGCGCGACACGGGCTGCACCCCCGAGAAGCTGCGGGGCAAGGGCTATGTCGACCTGACCTTCGACAGCTTCCCGCTCCTCCCCGGCAGCTATCAGTTGACAGTGGCTCTGACCGATCATTCGCGGATCCACGACTACGACGTCCGGCGCGACATCGTCACCTTCGAGGTCGATCCCGGGACCCACCGCGAGTCCTCCGGGCTGGTGGCCCTGGGCGGCCAGTGGGAGCTCACGGAGCAGGAGGCCTGACGTGGAGGACGGCCGGGCCTTCAAGTACACCGCCCACGTCTCAGCCGGGGAGCCCAACACCTCCCACGCCCTGGTGCTGGAGCTCGTCGGGACGGGCAAGCGGGTCCTCGACGTCGGCTGCGCATCGGGCTACCTGGGCGAGGCCCTGATCGCCCAGGGCAACCGGGTCTCCGGCGTGGAGATCGATGCCGGCGCGGCGGAGGAGGCCCGCAAGGCGCTGGACCGGGTGGTCGTCGGCGACCTCGACCACATGGACCTCGTCGAGGAGTTCGGGCCGGCGACCTTCGACGTGCTGGTCTTCGCCGACGTGCTCGAGCACCTCAAGGACCCGGTGCAGGCGCTGCGCCGCAGCCGGCCGCTCCTGGCGCCCGGCGGGTGCGTCGTGGTGTCCATCCCGAACGTGGCCCACGGCTCCGTCCGGCTGGCCCTCCTGCAGGGCCGGTTCGAGTACCGGCCCCTCGGCCTGCTGGACGACACGCACCTGCGGTTCTTCACCCGGGACCATTTCGAGGATCTGCTGGCCGAAGCCGGCTTCGCCATGGTCGACAGCCGACAGACCACCGCCGGCCCGTTCGACACGGAGATCCCGGTGGACCGTGGTGACTTCCCGGCCGAGGTCGTGGCCCGGGTCGAAGGAGATCCCGAGAGCTGGGTGTACCAGTTCGTGGCTCGGGCCGAGCCCATCGACCTGCCGTCGGAGAACGTGGCCGAGGCATTCGCCCGGCGCACCGCCGAGGTACAGCAGCTGCGCCGGGCGCTGGCGCGCATCGCCCGGCTGGCCGGCCCCGACCACGGCGGTCCGGTAGCGGGGGTGCTCGATCCCGGTCCCCGGGCCGAGGACGGTGCGGCCGGCGCCGCCCTGGCCAGCCTCCGCCTGGCCGTCGCCATGCTCGAGTTGCGCCGCCGGCTGGCCGGTTACACCGTGCGGGCCTACACCCTGTCGCACGGCGCAGTCCTGTCCGAGATCGGCG
>DATGAX010000520.1:0-5241 GCA_035312965.1 Acidimicrobiales bacterium | reverse complement strand
AACCTCATCAAGCGGATCAAACGGATCGGCTTCGGCTTCAGGTCATTCGAGCACTACAGGATCCGCATCCTGCTCTACGCCGGCCAGCCCAACTGGGACCTCCTCGCTACCGTCTCACCCCGCTGAAATCCGAAGGGCCGGGTTACCCAACCGTGGTCAAACGATTCGCCACAGCACGTACAGATAGCGGTCGTCACCCAAGATGAGCTTTCAGCGCTGGATCAACCGAAAGGTGCGCCACGGGTGCAACCCAACGAAACAGTCGAAGCCCCCGGCGCGTGCACCAACGGTCATCCGAACATCCGCACCGCCGGCCGACGCCAGCGACCTCAGCAGCAGTCGTGGTCAGCGCGGCAATCCCATACATTCCCGCGATTCTCAAGATGAGCCGACGCATGTCCGGACCTTAGGTCCGTGGAGCGTCCCGCAGGTCGCGGCAACAACACTCAAGACGCCTGCATAGAAGGCTTCGGAGCGTTGGAGGTCTCGTACTTTGAGGACAACGCGACCGAGCGATTGAACTCGCACGGCTGAATCCCTTCGCCTTGTGTGCTGTGATGAGCGTTTGAGGTCGCGGCGCGCTCAATGGGTCGCTGTGAGCACCGACTCGGCGTCTTCGGCGCTCATGGGAGGCCCGATCGGCGTGAGGTCATGGGACGAGGCGATGCGCATCATTTCATCCATGGGTGGGAACGTCGGGTCGGTCGGCACAACACGCGCCGAGGCTGGGACGCCGATGTCACGGATGAAGTCACGGAAGCTGGTGTTGTCGTGCACGAGCAGGATCCGCGCTTGGCGTTCTCCGACCACGACGAAGGTGTGCGGCACACCGCGGGGCATGGAAACCCAGTGGCCGGCTCCGACGACGAGTTGTTCGTCACCGCAGCAGACGACCATTTGGCCCTCGAGGATGTACCAGGTGTCGTCGAGGTCGTCGTGGACGTGCAGCGGGGGCGCCGCGCCGGCGGGCAAGGTCATCTCCAGCACGACCGTGTCCATTCCGGGTGCGCAGCGGTGCTCGACGACCAAGGTGTCGAGGAACCACCACGCTTGGGCTTGTTCGCTCTCGGGGGAGTCAACGACTGCTGCCGTCATTTCGGCCACCTCCTGGCAGAACCTGTCCCGGGATCGGGTAGTCAGGGATCCGTACGAGTCGTATGGTATGGTAGCCTTACCATCATGTCAAGCGATACCTCTGTTGACCCCGCTCCGAACAGCGTGCGAGGCCAATACGTCGGGGCCATGATGCGCGTCGTGTGGGAGTGGGTGCGCGACGAGATGTATGCCGGCGTCGTCGCGGCGGGATACGACGATCTAAACGCCGCGCACGTCGGTCTGTGGCGCTATCCGGGCCTCGACGGCATGCGGCCAAGCCAGCTCGCGGACCAGGCGGGGATCACGAAGCAGTCGGTCAACGACCTGCTCGGACACCTCGAACAACACGGGTACCTGGCACGCGTACCCGATTCGGCGGACGGAAGGGCCCGGGTGATCCGCCTGACGGCTAAAGGGCACCGGCTCCAAAAGACGATCTACGCCGAAGCGGGCGCCGCCCAGCAACGAATCGCAGAAATCCTTGGGCCGCGCCGCTTCGCCCAGTTGCACCGTTCCCTCGAACTGCTGACCGAGCTGCGCAGCTAGCGGCATCACCGGCCAACCCCCCGGCGGTAGCCATTCTGGGACATCTAGATCGCAGGCGCAGCCACTCAGTTGGCTACTGATTTTGTCGACCTGCAACTTGGACGACCCCGATAAAGCGGTCCTGCACCCACCCCTCGTCTCCGAGGCACACATATCCGATGCCGAAAGCGATGTTGCCCACAGCACCGGCGACAGAGAACGTCCGGCCAGTCTCTCCGATCCCGAGCGACATCTGTCTGGTCCGGCCGGCGGCGGAGGGGACCGGGCGGGGCGAGTGGCCGATTCGGGATGACGTGGTGGTGCTGCAGGCGTCGTCATTCTGTGGCGCTCACCAGGAGCCTGGTGAGTTCGAGCCGTCCGAGCGCAGAATGCCGCCCACGTCACCCGGCGGGCCGACCGGGTGGCCCGGGAGGCACTGTGGTGGATGTGGGAGCTCGATCCGGCCGCTTTGGTGGATCTCCTGTCTGCGCACGGCGCGGCTGCCATGTTGACGGTCGAAGAGGACAAGTTGCTATCGAAGGCAGGCTTGGCCAACCGGATGCCGGGAAACTGGGACGGTACCGATCTTTGGGCTCGAGCCCGCCAGGCCAGCATCGAGCTGGCCGGTTTTGTTCCCTTGGACGAATGAGGGCGGGTCTGCACTAGCCCCGTACCAGGGCATTTGCCCGGTAGTACCCCATGTGGGCCATCCACGGAAGGCGTGACCCGGCGCGGCGCTCAACGCCCTCCCAACCGGCGAACAACCGTCCCAATTGCGCCTTTTTCCCTGCTAAGTTGTCCAACTGCCATCGCCGGGGCACTTCGGGCGGGGCGGCAGGGCGAAGGGGCTGATGGACCAACGGAATTGGGGGAGCGTCGCTCCCAGGTCGCAGATGAGGGGTCGCATGTCGGTCTCGACAGACGGAGGAAGCTCGATGGTGCACCTGCCTGGTGCCGTCGCCCTCGATCCCGCCGACCTGTCCGGCATCGGACTGGGCGCCCCGTTCGAGCCGCGCCGGCGAGGCGTCCCCCCGTGGCGGCTGTGGGTCTCGCTGGCCCTGATCGCCGGTGACCTCCTGGCAGTGGTGGTGGCCTGCGTGGTCAGCTACCTGGTCCGGGGTTCGGCGACCCACATCGACGTCCTCAGCCTCGAGGTCCCGGCCGCCTACCTGGCCCTGGTGGCCATGCCGGCGTGGCTCCTGGCCCATGCCGTGTCGGGGTCCTACCAACCCGATTTCTCCAACGAGGGCCTGCGCATGTACCGGGCGCCGGTGGTGGTCGGCCTCCGCTCGATGGCGGTCGTGGCCATCGCTTCCTGGGCGCTCGACACTTCGTTGTCGCGGCTGCTCGTCATCGTCTACTTCCCCACCCTCATCGTGCTGGGCGGCCTGGCCCGGTTCGGGGTCCGCCGGGCGCTGGCCGTCGTGCGGGCCAAGGGAAGGGCCCAGATGCGGCTGCTCGTCGTCGGGGACCACGCCAGCCTCAGCCGCTTCGCCGGTCACCTCCACCGGGACAAGACCACCGGTTATGTCATCGTCGGTGTCTGCATGCCCGACGCCCACGACCAGTTCAGCTTCCGCGGCCGCAACATCCCGGTCTACGGCACTCCCGACACCGTCGTCGAGGCGGCCGGGGCGGCGGAGGCCCAAGCGGTGGCGGTGGCCAGCACGGCCCACTTCGAGCAGCTGACCCTCCAGCGGCTGGCCTGGGCGTTCGAGCGGTCGGGGGTCGATCTTCTCGTGGCCCCCGACGTGGCCGATGTCGCCGGACCCCGGATCCGCATCGCCCCGATCATGGGCATGCCGCTGCTGCACATCACCGAGCCGCGCAGCGACGGGATCATGCGGCGGGCGGTGTCGGTCTCCTCGCAGGCGCTGGCCGTGCCCCTGCTCGTGCTGCTCCTGCCGTTGCTGCTCGTGGTGGCGCTGATCATCAAGCTGGACGACGGCGGCCCCGTGTTCTACCGCCAGCAGCGCATCGGCCGTCACCGCCGACCGTTCCACATCCTCAAGTTCCGGACCATGGTGGTGGACGCCGAGGCCCGGCTGCCGCAGATCATCCACCTCAACGAGCACGACGGCGCCCTGTTCAAGATCCGTGACGACCCCCGGGTCACGCGGGTGGGCAGGTGGCTGCGCAAGTACTCGATCGACGAGCTGCCCCAGCTGTTCAACGTGGTGCGGGGCGACATGATGTTCGTCGGGCCCCGGCCCGTCCTCGAGCGCGAGACGGCCCTCTTCGGGACGGCCGAGGAGCGTCGCTTCCAGAGCAAGCCGGGGATGACGGGGCTCTGGCAGGTCAGCGGCCGGGCCGACCTCCCGTGGGAGGACGCGGTCAAGCTGGACCTCTACTACGTGGAGAACTGGTCCCCGATCCTGGACTTCGTCATCCTGTGCCGGACGCTGCGGGTGGTGCTGGGCGGGACGGGGTCTTAAGCCCCGTCCCCAGCCGCTGATCCCTAGTCCCGGGAGGCGGCGTTCAGCTCCAGGAGGGCGGCCAGGGCCGCCACCCCGGCGGCGGACACGAGCATGATCAGCCCGTAGCCGACGTGGGCCCGGCCGGCCAGGTAGGCCGAGAACGGCCCCAGCTGCACGGCCGCCGAGTGGCCGTAGTGGAGCTTCTGCAGCACCCGCACCAGCTCGTAGGTGGAGAAGCCGGCGGTGGCGGTGGCGAACAGGCTGCCCAGCACCCTCAGGGAGGTCTCGTCCGAGATCATCATGAGGGCGCCGAGGAGCAGCACGCCGGCCCCCCCGGCGATCGTCACCCAGCCGTTGAGCCCGAATGCGGTGGTGATCACGTGGGACGTACCGTCCACGCTGGCCGTGAAGCGCAGGAAGTGGGCGGTGATCCACGGCAGGGCCGAGCCGGCGATGGCCACGGCGCCCGATGTCACCATCAGCCCGGGCAGCACGCGGCTGCGGACCCTCGTCTTGGGATAGATGATGACCGGCGGGACGATCTGGGTGGCACGGGTCGTCGACTTGCCGGCCCCCCACCAGTCCGTCGGGTGCGCTACCCCGGACGGCTGCGCGGCTGGCGCACTCTCTATAGTTGAGTCAGTCTGACTGTCTACCTGCTGCTTGACCCCGGTGGACATGGCCGGATCCTACATCCGTTACTGCCTCCGGCGGCGGCTGGCGAAGACCAGGAAGCCGCCGAGGACGCCGAGGAACACGCCGCCCCCGATGGTGCGGGTGATGTCAGCGCCGGTGAAGGCCAGACCACCCTTCTTGACGGTCGTCGTGGTCGGCGCCACGGTCGTGCTCGTCGTGGTGGAGCTGCCCGGGGCGGTGCGGGGCACGAACACTGTCGCCTTCACCACGTTGGTCGGGCAGGTCCCGGCGCTGCAGTCGGCGCCACCGTTGTGGACATCGGTGTACCGGGCCACGTTCGGGATCACCTGGCCGTCGGTGTCGACCTGGTCGACGCTGACCGTGAACGACACCGTCACCGGGGTCCCCGGCGTCACGGCGGTGGCGCCCTGGGCCAGTGTCCCGGCGGCCACGTCGGCCACCGTCCAGCTGACCACGCCACCCGTCTCGGTGCCGCCGTCGGCGGCGGAGACGAACGTGGTGCCGGCCGGGACCTGGTCGGTGACGGCCACGTTGGCCGCGTCGACCA
>DATGAX010000519.1:0-11352 GCA_035312965.1 Acidimicrobiales bacterium | reverse complement strand
GGCACGCACGGATCGCTCTTCCCGCTGGCCGTGCTGGTCGCCGTGCTCATCGCCACGCCGCTCGGATTCCTGGTCGGCCTCCCCTCCCTTCGTCTCTCCGGCCTCTTCCTCGCCCTGGCCACGCTCGCCTTCGCCCTGCTGATGGACAGCCTCATCTTCAGCGACGACTCCATCTCGGGCGGCTACACCGGGCTCAGCCTGGCCACGCCGAAGATCGGTCCCTTCTCGTTCGCTTCGGGAACCTCGCAGTTCTATCTCTGCCTCGTGGTCCTGGGGCTGGCCACCGGCGGCGTCTACGTCCTCAAGAGGGGGCCGATCGGCCGGCGCCTCCAGATGGTCCGCGACGCGCCCAACGCGGCGACGACGCTGGGCGCCAACGTGGCTTTCACCAAGCTGGCCGTGTTCGCGGCCAGCGCCGCCCTGGCCGCGGTGGGTGGGTGCCTGATCGCCCTGACCCAGCAGTCGGCCATACCGGCGACCTACTCGTACGACCAGTCGCTTCAGATCCTCCTGCTGGCCGTGCTGGGCGGACGAGCGCTGGTCAGCGGGGCGGTCATCGCCGGGCTGCTCCAGCTGGTCCACCTCTGGCCCGGCATGCCGGCGACGGTCAACAAGTACTTCCCGCTGACGATCGCCATCACCGTGGTCGCCATCGGCAAGGAGCCCGAGGGCACCTTGGCCGTGGCCATCCGTCAGGCCCAGGCCTGCCTGGCCGTCCTGTACCGCTTGCCCCGTCCGGCGCGCCCCGAGGGCCCGACCCCCGGCCCGCGGATGGAAGAGCCGCCGCCGGCGCCCCTGCTTCCCATGCAGGAGGTGGCCACCCGTGGCTGAGCCGCTGCTGCAGGCCTCGGGCATCACCGTCCGCTTCGGTGGCCTGACCGCCCTCGACGACGTCGATCTCGAGGTCGAGGAAGGCACCATCACCGGCCTCATCGGCCCCAACGGGGCGGGCAAGACGACCATGTTCAACGTCCTGACCGGGCTGCAGGAGCCGACCCGCGGCCAGGTGCGTTTCGCCGGGGAGGACATCCGCAACTGGCCCCCGCAGCGGCGGGCCCGGGCCGGCATGGCCCGCACCTTCCAGCGGTTGGAGCTGTTCGTGGGGATGTCCGTCCGGGACAACCTCGTCTCGGCGTGGGAGTCCAAGATGCGGGGCGGCGTGTTCGGCCGCCAGGCCGCCGAAGGTCGGGCCCTCGTCGACGAGGTGATGCGCCGGCTGGACCTGGTCCGTATCGCCGATCAGCGCTCGGGCGACCTGCCGACCGGCCTGGGCCGGATGGTCGAGCTGGGCCGGGCCCTCTGCACGAGGCCGCGCCTCCTGTTCCTCGACGAGCCGAGCTCCGGGCTCGACCACGCCGAGACCAACCGCTTCAGGGACATCCTGGTCGAGATGACACGGGACCACGGGGTCTCGGTGCTCCTCGTCGAGCACGACATGCGGCTCGTGATGGAGGTGTGCGATGCCATCACCGTCCTGGACTTCGGCAAGCGCATCGCGGCCGGGACGGCGGACGAGATCCGCCGTGACGCCCGGGTCATCGCCGCCTACCTGGGGGAGCCGGCGGCATGAGCGGCCTGCTGGAGCTGCAGGGGGTGACCGTTTCCTACGGCCACCTGCGCGCCCTGTCCGACGTCGATCTGGTGGTGCCCGAGGGCTGCGTGGTCGCCCTGCTCGGAGCCAACGGCGCGGGGAAGACGACCATGCTGCGCACCATCTCGGGGCTGCTCCGGCCCGAGCGGGGCCGCATCCGGCTGGGTAAGCGGGAGATCTCGCAGGCCGCCCCGCACACCATCGCCGGGCTGGGCATGTGCCACGTGCCCGAGGGGCGGGGCATCTTCCGCAGCCTCTCGGTGGCCGAGAACCTCTCCATGGCCTCCTACGCCCGGACGCCCGGCGGCGACAACCGCCTCATCGACCATGCCGTCGACCTGTTCCCCGTCCTCGGCACCCGCCTGGCCCAGATGGCCGGCACGCTGTCGGGCGGGGAGCAGCAGATGCTGGCCCTGGCCCGCGCCCTGGTGGCCCGGCCCCGGCTCCTGCTCCTCGACGAGATATCCATGGGATTGGCCCCGCTGATCACGGCGGAGCTGTTCCAACGCATCCGGCAGAGCGCGCAGGAAGGCACGAGCATGCTTATCGTCGAGCAATACGTGGACGCCGCCCTCGAGCTGGCCGATTATGGATACGTACTGGAAAAAGGGAGGATCGTCGACATGGGCGAGCCTGCGGACCTGAGGGCGTCGGCGGCTCTGGCCGAGGCGTATCTAGGAGCCGGCGTATGAACCGGCTCCGCAGCCGGCGGGGCCGGCGCAACACCGCCTTCGCTGCCATCGCGCTCGTGGTCGCCATGCCCGTGGTCGCCTTCTTCGCCGCCCCCGGCGCCCGCGCCGACGACACGCCGGGCGCCAACCTGGCCGGTCTCAACGTCTCGGCCAATGCCACCGGGATGCAGTTCGTGCCGCTGGTCAAGGGCCTGGTCCCGGCGGGCAACCTGGCCACCGGCGACTTCTTCCAGATTTCGGTGCCGTACTCCGGCGCGACGTCGGATACGGGCCCGGCCTGCACCGCGACCGGCACGCCCGTGTACCCCGGCCCGGTCGCCACCACGCTGCCCGGCGCGCTTCAGACGGAGGGCTTCCCGGCCCAGTTGGCCGGGTTGACCGCCGACCCGGCCCTGGCCAACGCCGCCTACCCGCCCGAACCGGGCCGGGGGTCGTCGGGGTCCTACTCGCCGCCCAGCGGATCGACCTCGGGGGCCGGCCCGGCCCACGCCAAGGCGGCCGTCTCCGGCTGCCAGGCCGACGCCGCCACCAACGACACCCCGCTCGCCGGTGGGCAGATCCAGGTCGGCAGCTCGACGACCACCGCATCCACGACGGTCAAGGCCAGCTCGGTGGCTTCCACCGCCCGGGCGTCGGTTTCGCGCATCAGCATCCTCAACGGCCTGGTGCAGATCGCATCCGTCGACTCCGTGTCCACCGCCACATCCGACGGCACGGCCGGCACCCAGACCAGCGCCCTCAAGATCGGTGCCGTGACCGTCGCCAAGCAGCCGGCGTACATCGGGCCCGACGGGCTGCACCTGGCGTCGAGCAGCAACGACCTCCTCGGCGGGATACAGGCCTTCAACTCGGTGCTGACGGCGCTCAACCAGGCCGGCATCTCCATCAGCACCATCGAGCCGACCTCGTCGGTGCAGGGTGCGGCGGCCAGCGTCGACAGCGGCGGGATCCGGATCCAGTTCGTCGACCCGAACATCCCGAGCCCGGGCGGCAGCGTGCCGGTCAACTCGGTCGGCTCGGACATCGACCTGGGCCTGTCCCACGCGGACGCCCAAGCGTCGCTCTTCCCGCCCCTGCCGCCCATCGTGACGTCGACGACCACGTCCGTCGCACCAGTCGTATCGTCCCAGGGTCCTCCGAGCGTGGCGAGCAACCCGCCCAGCGGCGGTGGGCAGACCATCATCCAGACGACCAACCCGGGCAGCGACGGGGGCAACCCGCCGGCGCCGCAGCTCGCCGGCTCCCCCCAGGGCACGGGCTCGCCGCTCGTCGCCGAACCGGCGTCGTTCATCGGCATGCCGACGAAGCTGGCCTGGGTCGTAATCTCGATCCTGCTGTCGATCATCGCCTCCGGTCCCTTACTCGGTTACGCCAACTGGCAGCTCCTTCGTGGGAGGAAAACGTGACGGCCACTCAAGCCGCGGAAGACAGCAGCACCGAGACTCCCGAGACGGAGAGCCGGAGCGAGGCCAAGCGCTCGGTCCGGGTCCGCCAGCTCGACCTGCGCAACACCTGGGGCATCATCGCCGGGGCGCTCCTGCTGCCGCTCGGCATCGCCCTGATCATCATCGGGTGGCACGGCGCGGCCTACGCCAACGTGGACCAGAAGCAGCTGCCCTACCTGATCAGCGGCGGCATCCTCGGGTTGGCCATCGTGGTGATCGGCTGCTTCTTCTACTGGTCCCACTGGCTGTACCGCATCTACGACCAGGCCGACGTCCACCACCAGGAGCTCCTGCGCGAGCAGCGGGAGCTGACCAAGGTCCTGATCGAGGCCCTGACCGCGGTGGGCGGGCGGAGCGGCGGCGCGGCCGGCCCGGGATCGGGCATCGGCATCTCGGCCAACGGCGTGTCCGCCGCCCGCACGTTCGTGGCCACCGCCACTGGCAGCAACTTCCACACCTCCGGCTGTCCCATGGTCGCCAACCGGCCCGGCTCCCTCCGGACCGTGACGGAGGAGGAGGCCGGGGAGATGAAGCCCTGCCGGGTGTGCGAACCTCTCGTGCCGGGGAACTGATCCCCCCACCTCAGCCATGGACTTCCAGCCCACCGACGAACAGGAGGAGTTGCGCGACAGCGTGCGCGCCGTCCTGCGCCAGGCCTGCCCGCCGACGCTGGTCCGGCAGGTCTTCGAGGCCAAGGAGGGCGAGTACGACCCGGCCGCGGGGGCGCTGTGGAAGCAGATGACCGCCCTCGACTGGCCCGCGCTCACCATCCCGGAGCAGTACGGCGGGCTGGGGCTCGGCTTCGTCGAGCTGTGCCTGGTCGTCGAGGAGCTCGGGCGGGTTGCCGCGCCCAGTCCCTTCTTGGCGACGGTCACGCAGTTCGCACCCATGGTCCGCGAGGTGGCCGATCCCGAGGTGGCCGCCGCCTACCTCCGCCCCGTCGCCGAGGGGCGGGCGACCGGCGCGCTGGCCCTGGCCGAGTCGTCGACCGGCCGCTGGGAGCCGGCCCTGGTGGCCACCACCGCCCGCCCGGACGGGGACGGCTGGGTGCTGGAGGGGTGCAAGTCGTGGGTCATCGACGGAGCCGGGGCGGACGAGATCGCAGTGGTGGCCCGATCGGAGGGCTCCACCGGCGAGGACGGTCTGGGCGTCTTCGTCGTTCCGGGCCGCACCGTGCCCGGCCGCCACCTGCCGGTCATCGATCCCAGCCTGCCGCTCGCCGAGCTCACCCTCCAAGGGGTGCGGGTCGGGCCGGAGCGGGTGCTGGCCCCGCCGGGCCGCCCCGGGGCGGCGGCTGCCGTCCGCCGGGCGGTCGAGGAGGCCACGGTGTGCCTGGCGGCCAGCACCGTCGGGACGTGCCGCACCATCTTCGAGACCACCCTCCAGTACGCCAAGGACCGCGAGCAGTACGGCCGGCCCATCGGGTCCTTCCAGGCCCTCAAGCACCGTCTGGTCGAGATGTACATGCTGCTCGAGCGGTCCGCCGCGCTGGCCACCTTCGCCGCCCTGACCATCGCCGAAGAGGACGAGCGCCGGACCGTCGCCGTGGCCATGGCGAAGGCGGCGGCCGGCGACTGCCAGCGCCTGATGGTGCAGGACGGGTTGCAGCTGCACGGCGGCATCGGGTTCACGTGGGAGAACGACCTTCACCTGTTCCTCAAGCGGGCCAAGTCGGGCGACTTCCTCTTCGGGACGGCGCGCACCCATCGGGCCGCGGTGGCCCGCCTCGTCGGGGTGACGGCATGAAGCTGAGCTTCGACCAGTCGGTGGAGGACTTCCGCCAGGAGTTCGTCGCCTGGCTGGCCGGGCACCGCCCGACCGTCGAGGAGATGGACGCCGATCCGGCCCAGTCCTCGGGGCACGCCCCGGCCTGGGCGCGGCGATGGACGCGCCGTATGTTCGACGCCGGTTGGCTGGTGCCGGGTTGGCCCCCGGAGCGGGGCGGCCGCCACGCCACCCCGACGCAGCAGCTGGTCTACCTGGAGGAGATGGCCCGGGCCGGCGTGCCCCGCACCACCAACCCCCAGGGGCTGGGTATCGTCTGCCCGTCGATCCTCGACTACGGCTCCCCCGACCAGATCGAGCGGTACGCGATGGCGTTGCTCCGCGGCGAGAAGAGCGCCTGCCTCGGTATGAGCGAACCGGGGGCCGGCAGCGACCTGGCCGGGCTCACCACCCGAGCCGTGCGCGACGGCGACAGCTACGTGATCAACGGCCAGAAGCTGTGGACGTCCGGGGCCAGCCACGCCGACTTCGTCTTCCTGTTCTGCCGGACCGATCCCGACGCCCCGAAGCACAAGGGGATCAGCGTCTTCATCGTCGACATGGACACCCCGGGCCTCAGCGTCCGTCCCGTCCCCGAGATCGTGGATCCCCGCCACGCCGAGCTGAACGAGGTGTTCCTGACCGACGTGGTCGTCCCGGCCTCGAACCTGGTGGGGCGGGAGAACGACGGCTGGGCCATGGCCAACGGCTCGCTCGCCCACGAGCGGGGCATGGTGTGGGTGTCCAGCGTCATCGAGTTGGAGAACGCCACCCGCCGGCTGATCGACGAAGCGCCGGCCCTGCTCGCCGCGCTGCCCGAGGACGAGCGGGGCGGGGCGGCGGACCAGCTGGCGACGCGTTACATCGACATGCAGGCGGCGCGCTGCCTGGGCTACCTCGGCTTCGGCAGGCTGCTCAAGGGCGGGAGCGCGCCGGAGCAGGCTCTCATGAAGATGTTCGCCAGCGAGAGCCGGCAGGAGCTGGCCCTGTTCGGCGCCGAGTTGCACGGCGCGGCCGGCCTCAACCCGACGGTCAACCCGGGCGTGGTGCTGCCGCTGTCCACCCGGGACCCGACGACCTGGATCGAGCAGTACTTCCGCAGCTTCGGCGTGACCATCTCGGCCGGTTCCTCCGAGATCCAGCGCAACATCATCGCCGACAAGGTCCTGGGGCTGCCCCGCTCCTAGAACGCGCTGCGGACCGTCCCGCCGTCCACGTTGAGGGCGGCGCCGGTGATCCACGCCGCCTGCTCCGAGCACAGGAACGCCACGGCCGCCGCCACCTCGGCCGACGTCCCGAGCCGGCCGGTGTCGATCGGCGCCCGGGCCAGCATGCGGGTCACCAGCTCCTCGCTGCTGCGGCCCGTGGCGGCCGCCGCCTCGTCCAAGCCCGACCGGACGCCCTCGGTGTCGGTCAATCCGGGTAGCACGCAGTTGGCGGTGATGCCTTCCGCACCGAACGAGCGCGACAGGTTGCGGGTGGCGTTGACGATGGCCGCCTTGGCCGCCGCGTAAGGGGCGCAGAACGGCTCGGGGACCCGGGCCGTGTAGGAGGACACGTTGACGATCCGGCCCCAGCGCTGGGCCCGCATCGAGGGGAGGGCGCCGACCGTTATGCGCATCGGGCTGACCACGTACAGCCGGTAGGCGTCCTCCCAGTCGGCGTCGGTGAGCCGGTCGATGGGAAGGTGGCCGGCGTCTCCGCCCGCATTGTTCACGACGACGTCGATGCGACCGTGCGCCTCGAGGGCTGTGCCGACGATCGCGTCCGTCACCCCGGTCGCCACCACGTCGCCCGCGACGGCGTCGACCTTTGTCCCGAATTCCTGCAGCCGGGCCCGCGTCTCCATGAGAGCCGCCTCGCCCCGCGAGGAGACGACGAGGTGGACCCCCGCGGCGGCCAGCGCCTCGGCCACCGCCCGGCCGATCCCCTTGCTGGCCCCGGTCACCACGGCCACCCGCCCGGCGATTCCCAGATCCACGGGGACGGACCCTAATATGCCGTCCGATGAAGCTGCAGATAGACGCCGAGGCCTGCACCGGTCACGGGCGCTGCTACGTGCTGGCGCCCGACCTGTTCGAGCCGGACGACTACGGCCACGGCGCCCTGCTCCACGAGGAGGTCCCTCCCGGACTCGAGGAGCAGGCCCGCCTGGCCGTCTCCAACTGCCCCGAGCAGGCGATCAGCGTCGAGGGCTGAGCGCCCGGCGCCGGCCCGGACCGGCCATCGGGGTCGTCGCACCGCCGGGATCGGCCGCCACCACCGCGGCCTCGCAGAACGCCACCACGTCCTCGGCCCGGATGGGCTCGCCCGTCAGCTGGGTGCCCAGCAGGTTCATCTCCACCGCCGACATCAGCGTCTGGGTCACCAGAATGGTCAGCACCGAAGGGGAGATGTCCCGCCGCAGCCGCCCGGCCGCCACCCCCAGGTCGACGATCTCGGCCAGCAGGGCGACCTGGGGGGCCAGCACCCGGGCCAGCTCCGTCGGGTCGTCCGAGGTGAGCATCAGCAGGTAGCGGGACAGGGCGGCGCTGGCCCGCCGGTTGGCGCTCTCGCCCGCCCCGTAGAAGCTGGTCACGTAGATGCGCAGCTTGGCCACCGGGTCCGGCTCGGCCTCGATGGCCACCCGCAGGGTCCCCACGTAGGAGCGGATGGCCTCCTCGAACACGGCGAGCAGCAGCTCGTCCTTGCTGGCGAAGTGCTGGTAGAAGGAGCGCAGCGACATCTGCGACCGCTCGACCAGATCCTGAACGGTGAAGTCCAGGCTGCCCGTCTCGTACAGCAGCTCGGTGGCGACCTGGATGAAGCGCTCGGAACGGGACACGGCCCGCTCCCGGGCGGTGCGCAGCGAGCGCTCGACGGCCCGCTCCCGCCACCCGTCGGTCTCGACCGCTCGGGCGGGCTGCACGTCCCTCATCGCGGCCAGTGTACTTCGCTCCCGCGTGGTGAGAACAGCGTTATCGCTCCGTGATAGGGTCACTTCCGCTAAATCAGCCGCTCAGCTCTGCCCACAGGGGGGTCCGCAGTGGACGTTGAAGACCTGATCATGGTGAGCGTGGACGACCACGTGGTCGAGCCACCGAACCTGTTCGACGGCCGCCTTCCGGCCAAGTACCAGGACCTGGCCCCGCGGTTCATCACCCGGGCCGACGGCACCAACGCCTGGGTGTACGAAGGTTCCGAGATCGGCAACGTGGCGCTCAATGCGGTGGCCGGCCGGCCCCCCGAGGAGTACGGGATCGAGCCGACCGCCCTCGACGAGCTGCGCCCCGGCACGTTCGACATCCACGAGCGGGTCAAGGACATGGATGCCAACGGCCTGCTCGGCTCGCTGTGCTTCCCGTCGTTCCCGCAGTTCTGCGGCCAGCTGTTCGCCCGCACCGAGGACAAGGACGTGGCCCTGGCCATGATCCAGGGCTACAACGACTGGCACATCGACGAGTGGTGCGGCAGCTACCCGGGGCGGTTCATCCCCTGCGCCCTGCCCGCCATCTGGGATCCCCAGACGATGGCGGCCGAGGTCCGGCGCACCGCGGCCAAGGGCTGCCATGCCATCACCTTCTCGGAGAACCCCTCCAAGCTGGGCTGGCCCAGCTTCCACTCCGACCACTGGGACCCCGTCTGGCAGGCCTGCTCCGACGAGAACGTGGTGGTGTGCCTGCACATCGGCTCGTCCTCCGAGATCACCGTCACCGCGCCCGACGCCCCGTTCGACGTGATCCTCACCCTCACCCCGATGAACATCGTCAAGGCGGCCGGCGACCTGATCTGGTCACCGATCCTGCGCAAGTTCCCCGACATCAAGTTCGCCCTGTCCGAGGGCGGGATCGGCTGGATCCCGTACTTCCTGGAACGGATCGACTACAACTACCAGAAGCACCACCGTTGGACGGGCCAGGACTTCGGGGACCGCCTCCCCAGCGAGGTGTTCAACGAGCACATCATCACGTGCTTCATCGACGACCACTTCGGGCTGGCCAGCCGGCAGTACCTCGAGATGGACAACGTGTGCTGGGAGTGCGACTACCCCCACTCCGACTCGACGTGGCCCACCGCGCCGGAGACGTTCCTCAAGCAGCTGGACGGCGCCGATCGCCACGACATCGACCGAATCAGCCATCTCAACGCCATGCGGCACTTCAGCTACGACCCGTTCTCGGTGATCCCGAAGGAGGAGGCGACCGTGGGTGCACTGCGCCGGCGGGCCGTCGGCCACGACGTGTCCATCCAGTCCAGGGCCAAGCACTACACCGGTCCCAGCTCGACGCGCGCCGCCGACCTGGCCAAGATGAGCTCCTCGGCCCGATGACGGCGGACGGCGCGACCAACGGGGCGGCGTACAAGTACGTCACCTACGAGGCGCTCGACGGCGGGACCATCGTCCGCATCATGCTCAACCGCCCGAAGCAGCGGAACGCCCAGAACCGCGGCCTGCTCGTCGAGCTGGGCGATGCGTTCATGCGCGCCGAGGCCGACGACGACGTGCGGGTGGTGATCCTCGGAGGGGCCGGGACCATGTTCTCCTCGGGGCACGACATGGGATCGTCGGACTCCCGCGAGGAGATGGCCCCCGGGCCCAACCAGCACCCCAGCGCCACGTCGCACGGCGGCACCCGGGAGGGCGCCGAGAAGCTGATGCTGCAGGAGTGGCACTACTACTTCGAGAACACCCGGCGCTGGCGCAACCTGCGCAAGATCACCATCGCGTCGGTGCACGGCCCGGTGTTCGCCGCCGGCCTGATGCTGATGTGGGCGTGCGACCTGATCGTGGCGGCCGAAGGCACCACGTTCGCCGACGTGGTCGGCACCCGGCTGGGCATGTGCGGGCTCGAGTACTTCGCCCACCCGTGGGAGTTCGGGCCCCGCAAGGCCAAGGAGCTGCTGCTCACCGGCGACTCCATCGACGCCGAGGAGGCCCATCACCTCGGGATGGTGTCCAAGATCTTCCCCGCCGACGAGCTGGACGAGTCCACGGTGGCCCTGGCCCGCCGGATCGCCACCATGCCGACGATGGCCGCCCTGCTCATCAAGGAGTCGGTCAACCAGAGCGTGGACAACATGGGCTTCTACAACGCCCTCAACGCCTGCTTCACGATCCACGAGCTCAACCACTCGCACTGGGCCCAGGTGCACGAGAACAAGTACCCGGTCGCCCTGCCGGAGGACGGCGTGGCCGACTGGCGCACCAGCCCGCCCGTGCTCCCGGCCCTCAAGGACCGGGCCGAGGCGCCCAATCCGGCCGGATAGCGCGGTGACGGCGACGGTCCCGGCCGGCGTCTTCGACGTGCTGCGGGACCAGGTGGCTATCCGACCGGGCGCAACCGCGCTCGTGACCCGGGCCGGGCGCTGGAGCTACGCCGAGCTGGACGACCTGGCCGACCGGGCGGCCGGGGCGCTGCAACTGCTCGGCATCCGGCCCGGCGACCGGGTGGCGGCGTCCCTGCCGAACGACGTCGACGTCGTGGCCGCCTTCCACGGCGCCATGCGCCTGGGGGCCGTGTGGGTGGGCATCAACCAGGCCCTGGCCCCGCCGGAGAAGGCGTTCATGCTCGAGGACTGCGATGCGTCGGTGGTCCTGGCTGACGACGCGGTGGCCGAGTCCATGAGCCAGGCCGCTGGTCGGGGCATCGTGTACGCGGCCCGCACCGTGGGCCCGGCCGAATGGGCCGAGGCCCTGGCCGCCTCGCCCGGGCGGTCCGACGGCCCCGATCCGGATCCCGACGCGCCGGCCGCCATCGCCTACACCAGCGGCACCACCGGATTCCCCAAGGGGGCGGTGCACGCCCAGGCCGGGCTGGTGCTACCCGGTGCGGCCACTGTGGCCAGCCGGGGCTGGGGACCGTCGCTGCGCAAGGGGGAC
>DATGAX010000518.1:0-6501 GCA_035312965.1 Acidimicrobiales bacterium | reverse complement strand
ACCGATACGAACTGCGTGTTGGCCGCGGCGTCAGCGTCGGCCACGATGAGCCTGATCAAAGTGTCATTGAGGGCGTCCGCTGACAGGTGGCTGGCCCCTTGCTCGACCAGTGTGTGGTAGCTGTCATCGGCCATCAACTTGGCGTCGGTGGCTTCGAGCACTTCCAGATCGTCGATCGTCGCGGCCCAGCTGAGGGTGCCGACGCCGGGGGAGTTGACCGTGGTCCAGAGATGGAAGTCGGCTTCGCTGATCTGGTTGACCTTCTCGGTCACAGTCAGCGCCCACGACATGGAGTCGCGGAAATTCCCCGGCGCGAGACGTGCCGAGCGGGTGAAGATATACATATACCTCTCCAATCGTTGAGGCGTCTCGGCGGCAAACCCCCAGTGCCCACAACCGATCAGGGAGGAGCGATCATTCGCCCGCAATCTCCCGTCGCAAAGACCATACACCTTCGCGGTCCCCTTCATTGACGGAACTTCTCAGAGGTGGTTTCCTGGCAAAAATGCGGGCAGGCCACTTCGTCCCGAAGACCCGAGAAAAGCGTTTCTCGCCGCATCAGAATTAGGGCGATCGAGACGCCATCCAACCATCTTCACCGAGATTCCGGAGGGCTCGGGGTCGAGCCGGACAGGTGATCGGGTACGGTTCGGCGGTGGGCGCCCACCCGTACCGAGACGTGGCCATCGCCGGGGTGTTCAACACCGAGCAGGCGCGGCGGCTGGAGGGTCACGACTCGGAGTCGATCGCCACTGCCGGCGCCCTGGGCGCCCTCGCCGACGCCGGCCTGGAGCCGACCGATGTCGACGCGGTGATCGGATCCTTCGCCCAGGAGCTGACCCTCTCACTCGCCCTCGGTCCCTGCACCCGGGTCTTCGACCCGCTCGGCATACCGGCCATCCTCCACGGCGCCCAGATGATCGCCGCCGGCCAGGCCAGCGTGGTGCTGCTGGCGGCCGGGGGCGCCGATGTGTACCGCGACCGGGAGGCCACCGCCCCATGGACCCGGCCCGAGCACGAGTTCGTCATCAGCTACGGCCTCTTCACCGCGGCCGAATTCGCGCTGATGGCCCGCCGCCACATGCTCACCTACGGGACGACCCCCGAGCAGATGGCCACTGCGGCCGCGACCATCCGCAACTACGGTCACGCCAACCCGGCCGCCGTGTACCACGGGAAGGGCCCGTTCACGCCGGCCGACGTGCTCGCCTCCCGCATGGTGGCCGATCCGTTCCACCTCCTCGACTGCTCCACCACCTCCGAAGGCGGATGCGGGCTCGTGCTGGTCCGCGCCGACCGGGTCAGCGGTCTACGGAGCCGGCCCGTCTGGATCCTGGGCGGGGGTAGCGACTCCTTCGGCCCCGCCTACCAGATGGCCCCCGTGTGGGACATGCCCGGCAAGGACGGCTATGTGGCCGGGCGGGTGGGTGAGCGGGCCGGGCAACAGGCCTACCGGACGGCCGGCATCGGCCCCGCCGACGTCGGCGTGGCCGAGCTGTACGACCCCTTCTCCTTCGAGATCATCCGCCAGATGGAGGTGTTCGGGTTCTGCCCCGACGGTGAGGGAGGCCCGTTCGTCGCCGACGGCCACACCGGCCCGGGCGGGACGATCCCTGTCACCACCGACGGCGGCACCATGTCCTTCAGCCACGCCGGCATCAACGCCCAGCAGTACCAGCGGGTGATCCGGGGGGTCCAGCAGATGCGCGGCGAGTGCCCGACCGGCCAGGTGCCGGGCGCCGAGGTCGCCATCTGCAGCACCGGCGGCTCCGGGGCGCTGTTCACCGACGTCCTCCTGCTCGGCGCGGCCCGGCCGTGACCGTCGAGCCCCCGGCCGTGCTCCGGCCCCAGCCGCCGGGCATCCCGCTGCCCCGGCCCAGCCGGCTGTCGCAGCCGTACTGGGACGCCGCCCGCGCCCAGGAGCTCGTCTTCCAACGCTGCACCGGCTGCGGGGCCGTTCCCCGCCGGCCCGTGGCGTCGTGCTCGGCCTGCTCCCGCGGTCGGCTCGTCTGGGAGCGGTCGAGCGGGGCGGGGACCCTTTACAGCTGGACCGTCGTATGGCGGCCCCAACACCCCACGTTCCGAACGCCCTACGCCCCGGCGGTGATGGCGATGGAGGAGGGATGGTGGTTGATGACGTCGATCATCGGTTGCGCGCCCGAGGATCTCACATCCGGCCTGCCCCTCCAGGTGGTGTTCCACCCGGTGGGGGGCGACGTGTGGCTGCCCTACGCCGAGCCGGCGGGCGGCACCGAGCCCGGCTCGGGTAGCTAGAGCCGGCGCGCCGCGAACCAGGACGACAGCAGCTGCGAGCATTCGTCGGCCAGCAGCCCGGCCGTCACAGGCAGCTCGTGGTTGAGCCGGGGATCGACGCAGAGGTTGTACAGGGACCCGCAGGCGCCGGCCTTGGGATCGGGCGCTCCGAAGACCAGGCCGCCGAGGCGGCCCGCGACCAGGGCGCCGGCGCACATGGGGCACGGTTCGAGGGTCACGTAGAGCACGGCGTCGGTCAGCCGCCACGTGCCGAGGGCGGCGGCTGCCTCCCGGAGGGCCAGGATCTCGGCGTGAGCGGTCGGGTCGGACCACGCCTCCCGCCGGTTGCCGGCCCGAGCGACCACCTCCCCGCCGGTGACCACCAGCGCCCCAACCGGCACGTCGCCCGCGTCGCCGGCCCGGCGCGCCTCTTCGAGGGCGAGCCGCATGTACACCGCGGGGTCGGTCACGCGGACACGCCGGTCATCGAGGCCATCGAGGCGGTCGAGGCGGTCAGGCCGCCAGGCCCTCGGGGTCGAATGGCAGGTGCAAGTAGCGGCGCACGAAGTGGCCCGGCGCGAACTCGCCGGCCGCGGCGTCCACCGCGAAGCGGGGGCACCGGGACAACAGCTCCTCCAACGCCACCCGGGCCTGCAGCCGGGCCACCGCCGCGCCCAGGCAGTGATGGGCGCCGTAACCGAAGCTCAGTATCGGCTTGGCGTCGCGGGTCACGTCCAGCTCGGCGGCGTCCGGACCGAACCTCCCCTCGTCGCGGTTGGCCGAGGCGAACAGGAGCATCACGCGGCGCCCGGCCGGGATGGTTCGGCCCTCGAGCGACACGTCGGTCGTCGTGGTGCGGGCCAGGCCCTGCACCGGCGAGGTGAGCCTGAGCAGCTCCTCGACGGCTGCCGGGATGGCGTCTGGGTCGGCGAGCAGGAGCTCCCGCTGGTCGGGCCGGTCCGTGAGCAGCTCGGCCGCCCCGCCCAGCAGCCCCGTGGTGGTGTCGTTGCCGCCCGTGACCATGGTGAAGGCGAAGCCCAGGATCCCGAGGGTGGCGACGGTGCCGGCGCCGGCCGAGACCAGGGTGGAGATGGTGTCGTCGCCGACGTCACCCGATGCGCGCCGGTACTCGACGAGGTCGGAGAAGTACCCGAACAGCTCCATCACCGCGTTGGGCGCCCCCGTGGCGTCGCCCGCGGCCGAGGCGGCGACGATCATCTCGGTCCACCGGTCGAACTGGTCACGGTCCGATGGGGGCACGCCGAGGTAGTGGGCGACGACCATGCTGGGCAGCGGCTTGAACACCGCCGCCGCCACGTCCCCGCCGCCCTCCCGGCGGAGCCCGTCGATGCGCTCGGCCACGAACGACCGCACCGTGGGCTCGAGGGCGGCCACGCTCCGCGGCGTGAAGGCCCTGGACACCAGGCGGCGGAACTCGGTGTGGGCCGGCGGATCCATCATCACGATGGGCCGCGCCTCCTCCAGACCGGCGAATGCCATGTCGTCGTAGGAGAACGTCAGCCCCTGCGCTGAGGAGAAGCGATCGGTGTCCCGGGCGGCGGCGAACACGTCGTCGAACCGGGAGAGAACCCAGTAGTCGCCGTCGGCGACGTGGTGGACCGGGTCGTGGTCGCGCAGCGCGGCGTACATGCCGAACGGATCCCGCCATCCGGCGCCGCTGCGCGGGATGAACCGGGCAACCGCGGCATCTGTCGTCATGCCCGGAAGTCTGTCAGGCGCCGCCCGCCGGCGGGGAAGGTGCTGTTCCGGCACCCGGCGAATAGATCCGGCAGAAGGGCCCGGCAACGGAGCCGGCAGAGGCGCTCGGACGGAGCTGGGGCCGCCCGGGGCGCTACCGTCAGAGCTCAGAGCTCAGCTGGTCAGAAGAGGCGGAACCCGGAGTCCACCGCCGGCTCCGGCTGCAGCATCAGGAGTAAGGGCTGCGGGGCCGTGATCTGGGCGTGGCACCAGTGGCAGCGACCGCCCTCGTCGGGCTGGAAAGGCCCGCCGCAGTTGGAGCACTCCGCCGGCGGGGCGGTCGGGACGGTTGGCGCCGAGCCGTCCGCGGCGCGGTGGGCGGTCAGCCAGTCGGCGGCGGCGGCCGGCACCCACACTTCCTGGCACAACCGGCACACCGCCACCACGGCGGGCGCGTCGGGGTCGCCGTCGCTGTGGTGCATGGGGTTCGAGCAATAAGGGCACGGACCGGCGGGCGAACCCGAAGCGGCGCCCGTCCACAACCGGGCGCCGACGCCGTCGGCCAGCTGCCGTTCGAACGGGCTGAGCCCGTAGAGTCGCCCCCCGCAGGAGCGGCACTCCAGCGTGCGCGCGCCGGCCGAAGAGATGACCGTCAGGGGGGCGGCGCAGTCGGGGCATGCGTGAGCCATCCCCGGCCATATCGGCGCGAACGCCGACGGACTAGAGAATGCGCAGCGGCAGGGTCCGCGGCCCGCGCACCTGGCCGCCCGACCAGGTCACGCCGGCCGGGTCGGACAGCTCGAAGTCCGGGTACCGGGCCATCCACTCCTGGAGGGCGACGGTGAGCTCCATGCGGGCCAGGTTCGATCCGAGGCAGCGGTGGATCCCGAGACCGAACGCGGCATGACGGTTGTGCTCCCGGTCCAGCTTCACGACGTCGGGCTCGGGGAACTCCGAGGGATCCCGGTTGGCCGAGGGGAACGGGAGGAGCAACCAGTCGTCCTTTTTCATCGGACATCCGTGGAAGTCCACGTCCTCCTTGACCAGGCGCGCCATCGTGACCGGCGCGTAGACCCGGAGGAATTCCTCGATGGCGGAGCCCCACAGCTCCGGCTCGTGGCCCAGTCGCTTGCGGTCCTCGGGGTGCTGGGCCAGGTGCCAGAGGGAAGCACCGATGGCCGACCACGTGGTGTCGATCCCGGCGATCATCAGCAGCGTCATGGTGCCCCGGATGTGCTCGATCTGCAGCTTGTTGCCGTCGATCTCGGCCTCGAGCAGGAAGCTGGTCAGGTCGTCGCGGGGGTGGGCGCGGTGGTCCTCGATCTGGGCATTCATGTACTCGTCGATCTCGCCCTGGTTGACCAGCTCGGTGCGCTCCTCGGCGGTCTGGTCCACGTTCTCCAGGATCTGGCCGATGAACTTGCGGAAGATGTCGGCGTCCTCCTGCGGGAAGCCGAGCATCTGGACGATCACCCGGACCGGGATGTGGCGGGTGTACTCGACGGCGGCATCGAACTCGGTCTGGCCGGTGGTGGCGTCGAGCAGCTCGCGGCAGAGGGCTCGGGTGAACGGCTCCAACGCCTCGATCGGCTTCGGGGCGAACGCCGGCAGCAGCATGCGCCGGGCGATGCCGTGGAAGGGCGGGTCCGAGGTGATCGGCGGGGCCAGCCCGATGGGGGCGGGCAGGTCGAGCTCGGTCGGCCTGAGGTTGCTGACGACGACCGAGCGGGAGGTGAAGCGCTCCGTGTCGTAGGCGACCTCCGAGACGAGCTCGTGGGTCGTCGGCAGCCAGGTGCCGCCGTAGCGGTCGGAGTGGGCGACGGGGCACTTGTCGCGCAGCTCGCTCCAGATGGGATAAGGATCGGCCACCCAGGTCGGGTCAGTGTGGTCGAAGTCGGTCTCCCAGTTGGTCACGGGCGCTTGCCGGCCGGTCATGAGTGCGAGCCCTCCTCTGCGGATTCGGTGACGGTGATGGCGTACTCGGGGCAGTTGGCCGCCGCCCGGCGGGCCTTGTCGACCAGTTCGGGCGGCACGACACCGTCGCCCTTGGCCGAGGCCGTGCCGTAGTCGTCCACATCGAACAGCTCCGGTGCCAGGGCATAGCAGCGGTTGTGGCCCTGGCACTTGTCCGGGTCCACTGCCACCCGCATCGAGGCTCCGGTCATGTGGTACCTCCCCCGGCTCCGTTCGAGCCGCCCCTAAGTTAACACGGTTAGCTCTTTGCCGCCCGCCTCATCAGGAACAGCGGCGGACCGCCGGAGACCGGCTTGAGCTCCTGGGTGAGCTCGTAGCCGAAGCGGCCGTAGTACGGGACGTTGTCGGACTTCTGGGTCTCGAGATAACAGTCCAGCCCGTCGGCGTCGGCCCGGCGCAGCATGTCCTCCTGCAGCCGGGCGCCGATCCCGCCCCGCTGGACGGAGGGGTCGACGACGAGCAGCAGCAGGTACCACAGCCGGTCCTTGGGATGGGCCGCCTCCATGGAGAACAGGTAGCGGGTCCCTTTGAGCAGGGCCGGCGGCCGGACGATCATGGCCCGCAGCGCCCCGCCCA
>DATGAX010000517.1:0-2586 GCA_035312965.1 Acidimicrobiales bacterium | reverse complement strand
GACGACACGACGTAGTTGCCGAGGAACTGGTTGGTCTTGTAGAAGCCGCCGATGGTGACGTTCCGCACGCCGGTGGCCACGAAGCCCATGGGCAGGACCTGCCCCAGCCGGTAGTGGTCGTTCTTGGCCACGGTGGCGTCGACCAGCAGCTGGCCCTGGGCCAGGGCCGTGAGCGACCCTTGCGTCATCTGGAAGTGGATGACCTCCGGACCGGCTCCCGGGTCGACGCCGAGAACCTGCTTGCTGACCCGGCCCAGGTGCCACGTCTCCTGGCGGATCGGGCTCTCGGCCAGCACGCCGGGGACGCCACGGACCTGCGCCTCGGCGGCCGGGGTGATCGTCCCGAAGCCGGAGGCGGTCAGTACGTAGTCGGCCTTGATCGACTTGTCGAACAGCCCGCTGAACGAGGTTTCCGCCGACTGCCCCAGGGTGGCGATGGCCGCGACGAGGGCGATGCCCACCATCAACGCGGACGCGGTGGCCGCCGTGCGCCGGGGGTTGCGGGCCGCGTTCTCCTGCCCCAGCTGGCCGGTCACCCCGGCAATGGTCGGGAGGGGGCGGCCGAGGAAGGCGACCATCGGTCCGACCGCGAACGGGGCGAGCATGGCGATCCCTATGAAGGTCAGCCCGGCTCCGATGCCGACGGCCAGGATGCCGGCCGAGGCGAACAGGCCGACGGCGAGGACGAGGACACCGACCGCGGTCACCCCTCCACCGATGAACGCCCGCCGCCGCAAGGACGTCTCCTGCGCGACGGTGTCGTCTCGCAGCCCGGCGGCGGGCGGGATGCGTCCGGCGCGCAGCGCCGGCAGCACCGCCGACAGGACGGTGACGACGGTCCCGACGACCATACCCACGATGGCCGTGCGGGCCTCGAACTGGAGCGCCGAGCGGGGCAGGCTGAACCCGATGGCCGACAGCAGGCTGTACAGACCGGCGGCCAGAGCGACCCCGACTCCCAGCCCGATGGCCGAACCGACCAGGCCGGTGATGAACGCCTCGCCCAGGACGGACGAGTTCACCTGGCGGCGGCTGGCGCCGATGGCCCGCAGGAGGGCCAGCTCCCGCGACCTTTGGCCGACCAGGATGCTGAAGGTGTTGAAGATGAGGAAGGCTCCGACGAACAGCGCCACCCCGGCGAAGACCAGGAGGAAGGTGTTGAACTGGCTGATGTTGGAGGCCGCGCTCGACGCCTGCTGGGCGGCGGCCTGCGTTCCGGTGACGACCTCGTATCCTTTCGGGAGGCGTGCTCCTATGTCGGAGAGCAGCGCTTCGGACGTCGTCCCGGGCCGGGCCGCGACGTCGATCTCGCTGACGTAGCCCGGCTTGCCGGCGACCCGCTGGCTGGTGGGCAGGTCGAAGGAGACGAGCGTGGCCCCGGCCAGGTTGTCCGTGGAACCGAACTTGGTGATGCCGACGATCGTGTAGGTGTGGGGACCGGTGTTGCCGATGATCGTGACGGGGTCGCCGAGCGCGAAGTGCTCCTTCTTGGCCGTGCCGCCGTCGAGAGTCACCTGGTCGTCGGTGGTGGGCGCCGTGCCGGCCCGCAGGGTGAGGACGGACAGTTTCCTGTCGGGGAGCCAGGAGAAGGCGAGGGTCGGGGCGTGGGTGTTGAAGACCTTGCCCTTCTTGCTCAGCACGACGACCTGGCCGCCGACGCTGCCATCGGCGACGGCCACACCGGGGGTGTCGTGCACGGTGGCGATGAGGGATTCGGGCGTGAGTGGCCGGTTGCCGGTGAAGTCCCCGCTGTTGCCGTAGGGCGCCGTGGCCCGGACTACGGCGTCCTTGCCCGCCGATGTCTGCTGGAAAAGGGTGTCGAAGGTGTGCTTGATCGTGTCCGTGAGCACGAATGTCCCGGACATGAAGGCCACGCCGAGCACTACCGCCAGGCCCGTCAGTGCCAGCCTCAGCTTGTGGGCGAGGACGCTCTTGAGCGTCGCTCTGAGCATGCCGCTCAGCCCTCGGTCCGCATGTGGTCCAACACCTTCTCCGGCGACGGAGCGGCCATCTCGTCCACGATCCGGCCGTCGGCAAGGAAGACCACCCGGTCGGAGAAGCCGGCGGCCACCGGGTCGTGGGTCACGATGACGACCGTCTGGCCGAGCTCGTCGACGGCGTTGCGCAGCAGCCTCATGACCTCGGCGCTGGCCTTCGAGTCCAGGTTCCCGGTGGGCTCGTCCCCGAAGATGATCTGGGGCCGGGTCAGGAGGGCCCGGCCCACCGCCACCCGCTGCTGCTGGCCGCCCGACAGCTCGAGAGGCTTGTGGTGGAGGCGGTCGCCGATGCCGAGGGTGGAGACCACCGAGTCCAACCAGTCCGGGTCCGGCTTGCGCCCGGCCAGAGCCAGGGGCAGGGTCATGTTCTCCAGCGCGGTGAGCGTCGGGATCAGGTTGAAGGTCTGGAATATGAAGCCCACCCGGTCGCGGCGCAAGGTGGTGAGGCCGCGGTCGTCGAGGGACCCGAGGTCCATCTCGCCGATGTACACGTGCCCACTGGTCAGGCGGTCCAGGCCGGCCAGGCAGTGCATGAGCGTGGACTTCCCCGAGCCGGAGGGACCCATGATGGCGTTGAACCGACCGGCGG
>DATGAX010000516.1:0-4079 GCA_035312965.1 Acidimicrobiales bacterium | reverse complement strand
CTCCGAGGCCGACTCGGGGGCGATTCGGGCGACCGCACCGACGACGGTAGATTCCTGTCATGGACAGCCCGACGGCCGTGACCGACCGCCATTGCGACGTGCTGGTCGTCGGGGGCGGACCGTCCGGTTCGGCCTGCGCCTACTGGCTGGCCGAGGCCGGCCACGACGTGATCCTCGTGGAGCGCAAGAAGTTCCCCCGTGAGAAGACGTGCGGGGACGGCCTGACGCCGAGATCGGTGCGCCAGCTGGAGGACATGGGACTGGCCGAGGAGCTGGCCGGGTCGGGGCACCGTTACTCGGGCCTGCGCTCGCACGGCTTCGGTCGCACTCTGGAGCTGCAGTGGCCCGCCCACCCCACGTTGCCCGGCTACGGGTACGTCATCACCCGCAAGGACCTCGACGCCCTGGTCGCCGAGCGGGCGGCCAAGGCCGGCGCCGCCGTGTGGGACGGTACTGAGGCGCTCGACCCGATCACCGAGCGGGGCCTCGTCCGCGGCGCGGTGGTGAAGGCGAAGGACGGTGACGGCCGTCCCGTCCAGGTCACGGCCCGCTACACCGTCGTGGCCGACGGGGCCAACTCCCGCTTCGGCCGGAGCCTGGGCACCAATCGCAACCGCGCCTACCCGCTCGGTATGGCCATCCGGGGCTACTGGGCGTCCCCCCGTCACGACGAGCCGTGGATCGACAGCTGGCTCGACATCCGGGACAAGTCCGGCCACGTCCTGCCCGGGTACGGCTGGATCTTCCCGGTGGGCGACGGCCGAATCAACGTCGGCGTCGGCCTCCTTTCCACCTTCAACCAGTGGAAGGCGGTCAACACCACCCACCTGCTCCAGAGCTTCGCCGAGTACGCCCCCGAGTCGTGGGACATCCGGCCGGAGACGGCGTGCGGGCCGGCCACCGGCGGCCGCCTGCCGATGGGCCTGTCGGTCGGCCCGCACTCCGGTCCCACGTGGCTGGTGATCGGCGACGCGGGCGGCACCATCAACCCCTTCAACGGCGAGGGCATCGCCTACGCCTACGAGTCCGGGCGCTTCGCGGCCGAGGCGGTGGCCTTGGCGCTGAGCAGCGGCGACGGCATGGCCCTTTCCTCCTACGAGCGCCGTCTGCACGACGAGTACGACCTCTACTACCGGGTGGCGCGGGCCTTCGTCCGGGTCATCGGCCACCCTGAGATCATGCGGGTGCTGGTCACCACCGGCATGAGGAGCCGGACGCTGATGGAGTGGGTCCTGCGCATCATGGCCAACCTGCTGCGGCCCGAGGAGCGAGGCCCGGCGGAGGCGGCCTACCGGGCGCTGGCCCGGCTGGCCCGTCTCGTACCCGAAGCGGCCTAGCGCCGGCCCGGCGCGGGCTGAGCGGGCTGAGCGGGCTGAGCGGGCTGAGCGGGCTCAGCGGGCGACGGCGGCGTAGCTGGCCGCGAACGCCTCGACGGTCGCTTCGAAGTCGGCTTCGCTGTGGGCCAGGCTGGGGAAGAGCACCTCGTAGGCGCCCGGGGCGATGGCCACGCCGCGGTCGAGCAGGCCGTGCATGAGGCCCGGGTAGCGGCCGGTGGCGGCCGAGCGGGCGGCGCCCTCGTAGTCGGTCACCGGCTGGTCGGCGAAGAACACGCCGAGCAGGGGGCCGGCCACGGGGACCTGCACCCCGGGACCGAGCGCCCCGGCCAGGCCGGCGGCCAGGCGGCCCACCCGGGCCGACAGCTCGGTGTAGCTCGACCGGTCGAGCAGCGAAAGGACGCTGAGCCCGGCCGCCGTGGCCAGCGGGTTACCGGACAACGTGCCCGCCTGGTACACCGGCCCTATCGGCGCCAGCTGCTCCATCACGGCCCGGCGGCCCCCGAAGGCGGCGAGCGGCAAGCCCCCGCCGATCACCTTCCCGAAGCACCACAGGTCGGGCTGCACTCCCGTCACCTCGGCCGCCCCGCCGTAGGACAGCCGGAAGCCGGTGATCACCTCGTCGAAGACGAGGAGGGCGCCGGTGCGGTCGCACTCCGCCCGCAGCCCTTCGAGGAAGCCGGGGGCGGGCGGCACCAGGCCCATGTTGGCGGCGACCGGCTCCACGACGACGCACGCCTCGTCCCCGCTGAGCTGGGGCACCTGGTTGTACGGCACGACGAGGGTGTCGGCGACGGAGGCCCGGGTGACGCCGGCCGAGGCGGGCAGCCCGAGGGTGGCCACGCCGCTGCCGCCTCCGGCCAGGAGCCCGTCGCTGTGGCCGTGATAGCACCCGGAAAAAAGGACGACCCGGTCGCGCCCGGTCGCGCCGCGGGCCACTCTCACGGCCGACATGGCGGCCTCGGTCCCGCTGCTCACCAACCGAACCATGTCGCAGCCGGGGACGCGCCCGACGATCTCCTCGGCCAGCCGCACCTCTCGCTCCGTGGGGGCGCCGTAGGACGTGCCCTCCCGCGCCGCCGCGACGACGGCCTCCACCACGACGGGATGGGCGTGGCCCAGGATGGACGCTCCGTACGACTGCACGTAGTCGATGTACCGTCGGCCGTCCACGTCCTCGACGTAGGCGCCTTTCGCCCGGCCTACGAAATACGGGGTGCCGCCGACCGACCGGAAGGCCCGGACCGGGGAGTTGACGCCTCCGGGGATCACCTCCTGGGCTCGGGCGAACAGCTCCTCGGACCGCTCCTCAGCCATTGAGGACCTCGGCCAGCTCCCCGGCGAGGTAGGTGAGGATCACGTCGGCCCCGGCCCGTTTGATGGCGAGCGTGTGCTCGAGGGCCACCGCCGGCCCGTCGATCCAGCCCCGCTCGGCCGCCGCCTTGATCATCGAGTACTCGCCCGACACGTGGTAGGCCGCCACCGGCAGGTCGACCCGGGCCCGGACCGCGGCGATGACATCCAGGTAGGCCAGCGCCGGCTTGACCATGACGATGTCGGCCCCTTCGGCGACATCGAGGTCCACCTCCCGAAGCGCCTCACGCAGATTGCGGGGATCCTGCTGGTAACCCTTGCGGTCCCCGCCGCCGACGATGGCCACGTCGACGGCGTCGCGGAACGGCCCGTACAGGGCGGACGCGTACTTGGCCGCGTAGGCGAGGATCGCCACGTCCCGGCGGCCCGCCCCGTCGAGCGCCTGGCGGATGGCCCCCACCTGCCCGTCCATCATCCCCGACGGCGCCACCACGTCCACCCCGGCCGCGGCCTGGGCCAGCGCGGCGGCCTGATAGCGCTCGAGGGTCAGGTCATTGTCCACCTCGCCTCGGGCGTCCAGGATCCCGCAGTGGCCGTGGTCGGTGTACTCGTCCAGGCACAGGTCGGCGATCAGCACCATCTGGCCGGCCAGCTCTTCGGCCAGGGCCCGCAGGGCGACCTGCACGATGCCGGCGGGATCGGAGGCGCCGCGGCCGATGGCGTCCTTGGCCGCCGGCACGCCGAAGAGCACCAGCGCCGGAACACCCAGCGAGCTCAGCCGGTGCGCTTCCTTGACCAGGCTCTCGACCGTGTGCTGCACCACGCCCGGGAGGGAGAGGATGGGCTGAGGGCTGTCGATGCCCTCCCGGACGAACAGCGGGGCGATCAGGTCGGACGGCGTGAGGTCGGTCTCGGCGACCATCTCCCGCAGCCGGGGGTGGCGGCGCAACCGGCGCAGCCGCGTCTCTGGGAATCCCACATCTGTGAGGCTACCGCTCGGGACCTGTAAACAGAGTTGCAGGTTCTTTCCATCTTGGTTAGTATTGGTGGTGTCCCGAGAACTTCAACTGCCGAAAGGAGTGGGTCATCCCATGTTGATGCGTACCGATCCGTTCCGTGAGTTGGACCGGCTGACCAGCCAGGTGTTCGGCACCCCCGCCCGGCCGGCGGCCATGCCGATCGACGCCTTCCGCTCCGGTGACACCTTCGTGGTGGAATTCGACCTTCCCGGGGTCGACGCGTCGTCGATCGATCTGACCGTCGAGCGCAACGTCCTCACCGTGCACGCCACGCGGGAACGCCAGCCGGAGGCGGCCGAGCTGATCGTGGCCGAGCGGCCCTTTGGATCCTTCAGCCGCCAGCTGTTCCTGGGGGAGACGCTCGACACCGAGCACATGACGGCCCGCTACGACGGCGGCGTGCTCCGGGTCG
>DATGAX010000515.1:0-3071 GCA_035312965.1 Acidimicrobiales bacterium | reverse complement strand
CCAGTGTCAAGCTGCCCCAGATCCTGACGATGCTCCGGGTGTCGCGCGACCTGGTCGTCCAGAACGCCATCGATCTGGCCGACAGCGGTGAGCGCCACGGGGGCTATGCCCTGTCCCTCCTGCTGACCCGCATCCTCCCCGCCATGGACCGCCTGGGCGACGCCCTGACGGCGGGCTACTGGGAGGCCATGTTCCCGGCCTGACCGGGCTCAGTCCTGAGGGCTGTCCTGCTCCCGGGGGCCGTCGAGCCGGCGCCTGATGTCGTCGAGCATGCGGGCCGTGCAGCCGGTGACGTCGACCACCGGGACCGCCTCCATCACCGCGTCGACCAGGTGGGCGAAAGCCATCGCCGCCGCGCTCTCGCCCACCGCGGCCGGCCGCCCGGCGTCCCCGCCCGCCGACACCTCCGGCTGGATAGGGATGCTGGCCAGGAGGGGCACCCCGATCTCCTGCGCCAGGCGGGCCCCGCCGCCCGACCCGAACAGGTCGTAGCGTTCGCCGTGGGCGCATTCGAAGCCGCTCATGTTCTCGATGACGCCGGCCACCCGCAAGTAGCCCTTGCGGGCCATGTCGGCCGCCCGGGCCGCGACCTTCTGGGCGGCCAGGGCCGGAGTGGTCACGATGAGCATCTCGGCCCGGGGCAGCATGCGGGCCAGCCCCATCTGGATGTCTCCCGTCCCGGGGGGCATGTCCACGAGCAGATAGTCCAGGTCCCCCCACGCCACCTCTTCCAGGAAGTGCTGCACACCACGGTTGAGCATCTGTCCCCGCCACATGATGGCCTCGTCCTCGGGGGACAGGAACCCCATCGACACGACCCGGATCGACCCGGCGCCGAACGCCTTGACCAGAGGCTCGATCCGCGGCTTGCCGTCCGGCCCGGGCTGGGCCGTCAGCTGTCCCTCGAGCCCGAGCATCCGCGGGACGGAGAAGCCGGCGATGTCGGCGTCGAGCAGGCCGACGGTCAAGCCGCGGGCGGCCAGGGCGGCGGCCAGGTTGACCGTGACCGACGACTTGCCGACCCCGCCCTTCCCGGAAGACACGGCCAGCACCCGGGTCCGGGGCGGCACCTCCGTGGCCACGGGCTGCTCGGCGGCCCGGGCCCGGGCCCGGGCCATCACCGCCTTCTTCTGCTGGGAGGACATCTCCACCGTGCGCACCGCCACGGACGTCACCCCGGGCAGGCTGCCGACACGGTCCTTGACATCCCGGGCGATCTGGGCCCGCAACGGGCAGCCCGCCGTGGTCAGCGCCACCTCCACCGTCACGGACCCATCGGCGGCGACCTCCGCACCCTGGTACATGCCCAGGTCGACCAGGTCGGCTCCCAGCTCGGGGTCGACCACGCCCTGCATCACCGTTCGGATCGCGTCTTCGGCCGGAACCGCCTCGCCCACAGGGCAAGTGTACGGTCGACCGCCGGCCAAGCCGCTCGCCGGGGTAGCATTGTCCCGAAGATCACCCCACCTAGGAGGACTCGGTGACCACCACCGACACTGACATCACACCGTCGATCACCCTGACCGATACCGCCGCATCCAAGGTTGCCGAGCTGCTCGAGCAGGAAGGCAATGCCGAGCTGGCCCTGCGGGTGGCCGTGCGTCCGGGTGGCTGCTCCGGCTTCAGCTACGAGATGTTCTTCGATTCCGACATAGCCGGCGACGACGTGGCCTCGACCTTCGGCTCGGTCCGGGTGGTCGTCGACCCCACCAGCGCCAGCCTGCTCCAGGGTGCCACCCTCGACTTCAAGGACGGCCTGCAGGGCGCCGGGTTCAGCATCAACAACCCGAACGCCAGCCGCACCTGCGGCTGCGGTAACTCCTTCAGCTGATCGGCTTCACTCTCGACGGCCGCCCGGTGGAGGTGGCCCGGGAGGACATTTCGCTGCTCGAGGCCCTGCGCGAGGACCTCGGGTGCCGTTCGGTCAAGGACGGGTGCAGCCCGCAGGGCCAGTGCGGGTGCTGCACCGTCCTGGTGGACGGCGCGGCCCGCGTCTCGTGCGTCACCCCGGTCCGGCGGGTGGCCGGGCGGGTGGTGACGACCGTCGAGGGGCTGCCGGCCGATCGGATCGGCCCGCTGGTGGCATCGTTCGCCGGGCACGGCGCGTCCCAGTGCGGGTTCTGCACCCCCGGGATCCTCTGCCGCCTGGCCGCCCTGCCTTCCCCGGCGTCGGCGGGGGCGGTGGAGTCGGCGCTGCTGGCCCACCTCTGCCGCTGCACCGGGTGGCGGTCGGTCGTCGACGCCGCGACAGAATCTCCGGGGGCGCTGGTCGACCTGCGGCCCGGGGTGGCCGGAGGCGCCGCGGCCCGAGCCGCGCTCGAGGGTGGGGTGGTGCAGGCCGTGGGGCCCGATGTGGTCCGGGGGCGGGGCGGGTTCGCCGACGACACAGCTCCGGCGGGGTGCCTGGTGGCGGTGCCCCGGGCCGGCGCCTCCGTGGCCGACCTGGCGTCGCCCGACGGCTGGTCGGTGGCCCCCACCCTGGCCGAGGCCCGGGCCGGGGCGGGCAAGATCCAGGGCCGCCGTAGCGGCCAGCCCCTGTCCTACCCGGTGCCCGTACCGGAGGGCGAGTGGGACATCAGGGTGCAGACCACCTGGGTGGAGCCGGCCTACCTGGAGCCCGACTCGTCCTGGTGCCTCCCGGGGGGCTCGCCGGCCTCGCCGGTCGCCAACGGCGGGGCCTTCGGCGGGAAGGCGGATTCGGTCGTGCCGGCGGCGGCCCGCATGCTCGCCGACCACCTGGGCCGGGCGGTGAGGGTGCTGTACTCCCGCGAGGACGTGGTGCGCTTCGGGCCCAAGCGGCCTCCCGTCGGGGCCGGGGTCCGCCTCGATGGCTCGGGGGTGCTCAGGGTCGGGGTGTCCCCCACCGATTGTGTGCAAAAACCGCAAATAGTTGTAGATGATCGAACACAATCGGCCGGCCTGGTCGTCGAGACCGTCCCGGTGACCGGCCCGGGCACCTCGTCCGACATCCGGGCGGCGGTCTGGGCCGAGGCGGCCATCCTGGAGGCGGCCGCCGCCGCGGTCTCGGTCGGCACCACCGCGGTCACCGTCACCACAGCCGAAGGGGCCCG
>DATGAX010000514.1:0-2358 GCA_035312965.1 Acidimicrobiales bacterium | reverse complement strand
CGTCGATCCCGTCGAGCGCCCGCACCATGGTTTCGCCCCGACCGTAGACCTTGACCGCGCCGGCGGCTCGCGCCGCCGCCGTGGTCGGGGGGGCGTCAGGGATGGGTGTGACGTCGCTCTGCATGGGACCCAGTCTGGCGGTCCCGTGGGCAGCCGTCGACCAACTTCCGGAGGATTCCGGGCTACATCCCAGGGTGGACAGCGGTCTCTTGCTATCCCGCCTCTCGGGATGCCCCCGCAGGAAGTATCAGCACGGGTGGCCCACCTCGGACGTTCTTGGCCTGGTACATCGCCGCGTCGGCGGCCCCGACCAGATCTTCCGCCGCCGTTCCCTTCGTGGCGATGCTGACGCCGATGCTGGCCGTGACCTTGAGGATGTGGCCGTCGACGGCCAACGGGCGGTCCAGGGCGGCGCGGATGCGGTCCGCGATCTCCATGGCGTCCTTCTCGAGGCGGACCCCTGGGCAGACGATGAGGAACTCGTCACCGCCCAGGCGACCTATGTGGTCCTCCGGCCGCGTGCCCCGCCGCAATCGCTCCGCCACCGCCACCAGCGTGTGGTCGCCGACGCCGTGGCCGAAGCCGTCGTTGACCGGCTTGAACTCGTCCAGGTCGACGAACACGGCGGCGACGCGCCCGTTGCGGGAACGCAGCTGCTGGGCCAGCGTCTGCAGGATCGAGCGGCGGCTCTCCAGCCCGGTGAGGGCGTCGGTGTCGGCGATCTGCTTCAGCTCCGTCACGTCGACGATGCAGCCGAGAACACCGGCTATGCGGTCGCTGTCCACGACCGGCCGCAAGCTCACCTGGCAGGACGCCCGGGCCCCACTGCCGCCCGGAGCGAACTCGAGGTCCAGATACGCCTCGATGCCCTCGATGAGAACCCGATTGAGGGCGTCTTCGAGCTCCTGCTCGCGCCCCGTGGCCAGCAGGGCGCACAACTCGGCTTGCGATGACGGGACTGTGTGGCCCAGCAGGCGCTGGGCCACCGGGTTGACGAAGACGACCTCGCCGTCGCCCGACACGTGGAACAGCCCGATGGGCACCGTGTCCGTAACCCGGCGCAGCAGCCCTTCGCTGCGGCGCAGCGCCTCGCTGGCGGCCATCTCGGTGGAGATGTCGAGTACCTGCGTGTGTACCGTCGCCACCCCGCCCGCTTCGACGAACTCGTTGGAGACCTCGATCCACAACCAGCTGCCGTCCTTCCTCAGGTGGCGCAGCCGGACGGTGCCGACGCGGGCCGAGGGGTTGGACCGGCGGGCCATCCAGTTGTCGATGGCGCGGACGTGGTCGTCGGGGTGGATGAACTCGAGGCTGCGGCGACCGACCATGTCCTCGGCCGCCCAGCCGAGCATCAGGGTGGTGGCCTCGTCGACGGCCACGATGTTGGCTACCTCGTCCTTGGTCATGAAGCCGATCCGGGGCCGGTTGGCGACCAGGTCGGCCGCGGACAGGCCGGGCTCGGCTGAGCCGGCCGCCTCGCCGTCGCTGGCCACGAGCAGCCGCAACAGGATGCCGTACTCCTCGCGCAGATCGAGATACTGCAGCAGCACGACCTTTTCGGGGTCGCTGGCCATGTGGACCCTCGTGATGCTCATCCCCCGGGCCAGGGCGTCGATGAAGGCCTCGGTGACGGTGGGCGAGTCGTCCGCCACCACCAGGTCCAGTACCGAGCGCTCCTCCCGGGCCACTCCGTGCAGCGACAGCCCGGACGGGATGTCGGTCGGGAGGCCGGCCGCGGTGACCGCCCCGATCAGGGCGTCGGGGTGCTCGCTCAACCATGTCTGGAGTACCCGGCGGGCCTCGGCCGGGGGCAGCGGCCGCTGGCCGGTGGAGGTGTCGAATGATTGCGCCATACGGTTGCTGTGCTCCTCCCGCGGTGGGATCGGGTGGCGGACCGCTCTATGTATCGGCCATCGGACCCGAGCTGGACAGGGCCGAAGGTCCCGATCCGGGCGTCGGCGTCCATTCGGGCCGGTTCGGGCGCGCTCGAGCAGGCGGAGGTACGGGCCGGTTTGCGGCGATTGCCGGTTTCGTCATCGTGTGCCGATCTGAGCTCCCACGGCCCGAGCCCCGTCTCAGCCGCTGCTGGGGGTCGCGTCGGCGCTGGGCTGCGGCTGGCGGCCGAACGCCGGCCGCTCCAGGTTGGCCAGCTGCGAGTAGATGACGTTCTCGAGCTCCGGGGCGGGCATGGCCGCTCCGAAGAGGAAGCCCTGCCCGGAGTCGCAGCCGGCCCGCCGTAGCTGTCCGGCGTGTACCGGGCTCTCGACGCCCTCGGCCACCACCCTGAGACCCATCTCGTGGCCCAGGCCGATCATCGTGGGCAGGATCGAACCGGCGCCGAACGCGTCCCGGGGCAGA
>DATGAX010000513.1:0-2984 GCA_035312965.1 Acidimicrobiales bacterium | reverse complement strand
CTCGTAGCCCAGGCGCTCCGAGACCTTCTGGGAGGCCGGGTTGTCGAAGAAGGCGCCGCTGCGCGCCGTCTCTGCCCCGAGGCCGGCGAAGGCGAGGTGCAGCACGGCCCGGCGCATGGCCGTCCCGATGCCCTGGCCCTGGTGGCGCCGGCCCAGCCACGATCCGGTCTCGACCTCCTTCGTCGCCGCGAACTGCTTGCTCTGGATGCCCTGGCAGCCGACCAATGTCCCCTCGTGGGCGACGGCCAGCACCAGGTGCCACTCCTCCTGGCTCCACTCGGCCCGAGCCCTCCAATTCCACTGGAGGACGCTGCGCACCCGCCGCTCCTCCGGCTCGTCGGTCCAGGATCGGAAGAACGGCATCGTGGCCGGGTCGTGGATCGGCTCGCGGGTCAGCTCGGCCAGCTCGGCCACGTCGTCGTCGGACGGCGGGCGCAGCTCGAGCGGCCCGGTACGCACCCGCAGGCCGGACAGCGGCCACAGCTCCTCGATGCGTCGTCCCATCACTCCATGAAAGCGGGCCGGCCCGGGCCCTTCCACGGATTTAAGCGCCGCTCCGCCGCGTCAGTACACCCAGACGGCGGTGCCGAACGCCAGCAGGTTCTGGGCCCAGATCCAGTCGATGGCTTCGTTGCTGACCCGGGCGCAGCCGTGGGACACCGGGTAGGGCGGGACGTAGGTGTCGCCGTGGATGGCGTATCCCGAGTAGAAGTACCGGGGCCGGTACAAGGTGCCCAGAGTGTCGGTGACGGTGCCGTCGACGGCCCGGTAGATGGAGAAGTGCCCCTGGGGGGTGACGGCCACGTCGGTCTGCCCGTCCTGGGTGTAGGTGTAGCCGCCGCCGGTCGACGTGTTGAGGGTGTACTGCAGCCGGCCGTCGTCCACGAACATCATGAGGTCCCGGCTGAGGTCGATCTCGACGACGTGACCCGAGCCGGCGGTGCTGCGCGGCTGGGGCCGGACGCCCGAGTTGAGGGCCGCCTCGGTCTGCGGTCCGGCCTGGCCGTCGGGCTGCAGTCCGGCCGCCTTCTGCAGGGCGTACACCGCCTGGATGGTGGCATCGCCGTACTGGCCGTCGGCCGGGCCCACCCAGTACCCGAGGGCGTCGAGCCGATTCTGAAGGGCGGCGACGGCGGGGCCGGTGTCACCCGCCTGCAGGGGCGCCTGGACGGCGGCGGGCGGGGCGACGGCGGGCAGGAGCCAGTAGCCCGAGCCCTCGGGGTCGGCCGCGATCCCGGCGATCGGGCTGGCCAGGGCGCCCCCGCCCATGGACCCGTGGAAGGTGGCGGCGCCGAAGCTGAAGACGCCGCCGTCGGCGGCGGCCAACCAGTAGCCCTTGCCGTCCGGGGTGGCCGCCGCCCCCACGATGGGGCGGGCCAGGTGGACGCCGCCGGTCGAGCCGTAGAACCGAGCGTCGCCGAAGGAGAAGATCCCGCCGTCGGCCGCCACCAACCAGTAACCCTTGCCGTCGGCGGTGGGCACCATGCCGACCACGGGCTGATCGAGGGCGACCCCGCCGGTCGAGCCGTAGAAGCGGGCGTCGCCGAAGGAGAAGATCCCGCCGTCCGACGCCACCAGCCAGTAGCCCTTCCCGTCGCGGGTGGCGGCCATCCCGACCACGGGCTGGGCCAGGCGGATCCCGCCGGTCGAGCCGTAGAAGCGGGCGTCGCCGTAATTGAACATCCCGCCGTCGGTCGCCGCCATCCAGTACCCCCGCCCCGACGGTGTCCCCGTGACGGCCACGATCGGTTGGGCGAGAGGGGCGCCGCCGGCCGAGCCGTAGAAGCGGGCGTCGCCGTAATTGAATATCCCGCCGTCCGACGCCGCCAACCAGTACCCGGCCCCCGAAGGGGTGGGAGCCATGGCGACGACCGGCTTCTCGATGCCCGTCCCCGGTGCGCCGTGGTAGGCGGCCTGACCGAACGGCACCGGTTGGCCGGCGACGTCGGGGGGCGCCGCGGCCCAGGCGGCCCGGGCCGGTCCCGACCACGCCGCGACCGACGCCATCGACGCCATCGTCGCCAGCCCCGCCGCGACCCGCAGGCCCGCCCGGGCCACCCGGGCAGCCCCTTCACGCATCCCGCTCACGATAGATGGCCAGGGCGTCCGGCGGCGATACTGGGGCCATGACCGAGCGCAACGTCCTCGGAGGCGATCTCGAACCGTGTGGCACCGATCCCCTCACCGGCTTCTACCGGGACGGGTGCTGCCGCACCGGCCCGGAGGACATCGGCAGCCACACCATCTGCGCCGTGGTCACGGCCGAGTTCCTGGAGCACCAGCGCAGCATCGGCAACGACCTGATCACGGCCATGCCGATGTACCGCTTCCCGGGCCTGGTGCCGGGCGACCGCTGGTGCGTCACCGCGGCCAACTGGCTGAGGGCGCACCTCGACGGCCGGGCCGCGCTCGTGGTGCTGGCGGCCACCCACGAGCGGGCCCTGGAGATCGTGCCGCTGGAGGTGTTGCGCGAGCACGCGGTGGACGTGCCCGCCGACCCGAGCGGCCTCTCCGACTGAAAGCGGCCGGAATTGATCCCGCCCGGTCGGATCCGGGCGCGGGAAGGGGCGAGACAGGGGGCCACCAAGGTCCACCTCTCGGTGGCCACCCCGCCTCTGCATGTTCGGCCCTTGGACCGACGTGTCTTATAACGTCCCAGCGCCCGTCAACTTGCGGTGCCGTCGCTCACTTCGACGGAATTTGTTTTCAGCTGGTCGGGGGGCCCACGCAGGCGCCGTAGTCCTTCAGCACGGCCACGCAGATCCAGTAGGGCCCGTGGCTCTGGACGGTGGCGCGGGCGGCGTGGCCGGCGTGGTGGCCGGCGGTGGTGGCCAGGGCGGCCGCCCCCCCGCTCAAGCCGAGGGCCAGCGCACCGGCGGCGATGAGGCGGACGAGGGAGGGACGATCGGCGAGGTGGTGGACGGCCTGGGACATCGTGGTGCGCCTCCTGGGTGGATCAGGGTTTGGTGGACGGAGGGAGCTTG
>DATGAX010000512.1:0-12506 GCA_035312965.1 Acidimicrobiales bacterium | reverse complement strand
CGACGTGACCGGCACGGACTGGATGGAAGGAAGGAGAGCAATGCAGATTGGCACCGTCGACCTCAAGAAGCTGCGCTTCGTCGTCGACAAGTCGGCTGGGCTGACCAAGGAATTGATCGGTGTGCTGGCCGGCAACGACCGGCTCCAGCGGGCCGGCGAGTCGCAGCAGGAGCGGGCCACCGAAGAGGCCCGGGCCCTGCGCAACGAGATGCAGGCGCAGAAGGAGGATGCCAAGGCGGCCACACTGGAGAAGCGCCAGAAGGCCGCTCAGTCGTCGAAGTAACCCGACACCAGGAGCAGACGTGGCCCGGAGCGGTAGCCCCGGCGGTTCTACCCGGGAGGAAGGAGTCGACAGAATGGGAGCAGGCGAACAGGTCAAGGGCAAGGTCAAGGGTGCCGTCGGCGGCCTGACCGACGACGATGCCCTCGAAGAAGAGGGGCGGGCGCAGGAGAAGAAGGGGCAGGCGGAGCGGCGCGCCGGTGAGGAGCGGGCCAAGGCCAAGGCCCACGAGGCGAAGGCGCGCGAGAAGGAGATGGAGCAGGACTTCGCCGATACTGATTGACCGCCCGGTTCTCGGGGGCGGTCCCGCTTCGACGGGGCCGCTCCCGGGGGCTTGGCCGGCACAACGGAGCCCTCCGCCAACGGAGCCCTCCGCCGTTGTGCCGGCCAAGCCTGGGAGGCCCCGTCAGTAGTTGGCGGGCGGATCGCTGGCCGGAAAGGAGTCCATGCTCTCCCGGTCGGGGGCCTCCTCTTCCTCGTTTTCCGGGTGGCGCTCCGAGCTGCCGGAGCGGTTCGCCGGGCGGGGCGCAGCCGGGTCCGGTTCCCCCGGCCGGCGGCCCCGCTCGCCCCCGGTCCCGCCCATCTGGTCGTCGGCGTCGGACATGCCTACCGGTTCTCCCCGTGCTGCATCGGAGCGCCCGGTCCGGGCGGGATACGGCGCACCTGCTCCTCGCCCTCCCGGCTCCGCTCGGCCGCCTCGGCCTCCCGGGCCCGGCGTTCGGCTCCGCTCTCGCCCGCTTGACCGGGGTCGTCCTCGGCCACCCGCCCGACGTACGCCCCGTCCGGCTCCCGGGTCGTCACCTCCTGGGAATCGGCCGCTACATCGGACTCCGCTCTTCGCTCGGATTCCATCGACACTCCTGCCGCTCGTGTCGCGCCCGGGGCGCAACGGTTTGCCCGCGACTACCCCCCCTCGTCGACGGCAAACTATCGGCGGGAACCCACGATCAACGGGCCGCCGAACCGAGGAAGGCCGTCTCGACGGCCGGGGCCACGGGTCGGCGCCGGGCCGTCACCCAACCCGCTGCCGGCAGCACCGCCGGCATCACCGAAGTCCTCCATCGTCGGGCCACCTCCGGAAGCGAATAGCGCAGGCCGCCGACGATGATCCCGTTGCGGACCTGGAGTCGGCTCCGGCCCCGCCCGTCCCTCGATCGCGACGGGAAATGGCGTACCACGGCCGCCGGCTCGTACACCAGCTTCCACCCGGCGTCGATCAGGTCCAGCGCCGCCAGTTCCTCCTCGCCTCCTATCACCAGGTACGGCTCGAAGCCGCCGACGGCCAGGTAGGCGGCGCGGCGCACCATGGCGGCGCAGGCCAAGAAGCCGGTGACCGCTCCGTGCCCGACGGTCGCCGGGCGCAGCTCTTCGTCGAGCGGGCCCTGCTCCATGGCCTCGGATGTGGGGTCGACCGAGCCTTCGGATCCGACCAGCACCCGGGCCGCGACGAGAGCAGTCCCGGGGTCGGCATCCAGGCGGTCGGCCGCCGCGGTAAGGGCACCCGGTTCCCACCAGGTGTCGTCATCACAGAAGGCCACGTAGGGGGTCCGAGCCAACCTGGCGCCGACCGACCGACCGGCCGCGGCCAGGTTGGCGGGGAGCCGGATCAGTCGGGCGGTACCGTCCCCTTCCCGGGGCCCGAGAACCGGCGGGACCGCCGACCCGTTGTCCACGACGATGACTTCGGATGCGTCGGGCGGGACGGCCAGGCGGGAGAGAGTGCGGCGCAGCTCCGCCGTCCGGTCTCGCGTCGCTATCACGACCGTCACGCGGGGGTCTCCGAGCACCATCCCGTACTTCCCATTCCGGGCCGTGGCGCCACGAAGCAAATCACCATCGAATAGTTATCTCGACGGGATTGACCGCGGAGCAAGCGGGTAGTTGGGGCGGGACTCCCGTTTTCCGATTCGTTTCTCTCGACAGTCGGATACCGAATCGTCCGACGTTCCCCGGAGGTCCCCTCGTTTGGCTGTGGTGCTGGGTATCAATGCCGTCTTCCACGATCCCGCGGCGGCGCTGATCGTCGACGGCCAGACGGTGGCGGCGGCCGAGGAAGAGCGCTTCAACCGGGTCAAGCACGGCAAGACGGCCGTCCCCTTCTCCACCTGGGAGTTGCCCGAGAGGTCGGCGCGGTGGTGCATGGCCCGCGCCGGGATCAGCCCCCACGAAGTGGACGCCATCGCCTACTCGTACGACCCGGAGCTCATGCCGGCTGACGGAGCCGGAGACGACGACGTGAGCGCGGGCGACTGGGAAGCCTTACGCACGTTGTATGTGCGGCGGGCACCCGGGTTCCTCGAGTCGTCGTTCCCAGGGATGGACGGCACACGGCTGCGGTTCGTCCGCCACCACGTGGCGCACGCCGCGTCCGGCTACCTGGCCGCGCCAGGGCGCGACGGGGCGGTGCTCGTCCTCGACGGCCGCGGTGAGACGGCCTCGCATCTGGCGGGACGGGTGCGCGACGGCCAGCTCGAGGTACTCAAGACCCAGGCGCTCCCCCACTCGCTCGGGCTCATGTACGAGGACCTCACCGTGCACCTCGGCTTCCAGCGTTCCTCGGACGAGTACAAGGTCATGGCGATGGCTTCGTACGGCAAGCCGGTGCAACTCGATCGCCTGCGCCGACTCATCCGCACCACCGGTGACGGCGGCTTCGTCGTGGAGCCCATCCCGTGGGACGAGCTGGCGCCCCGCCGCGAGAGCGGCGCGGGCTGGAACGAGGCCCATGCCGACCTGGCCGCCAGCGTGCAGCGCCGGCTGGAGGAGGTGATCATCGAGCTGGCCGGCTGGCTGTACGAGTGCACCGGGGAGCGATCGCTGACCATGGCCGGAGGGGTCGCACTCAACTGCGTGGCCAATTCACGCCTGGCCGCGGAAGGCCCGTTCGACGACATCTGGGTGCAGCCCGCCGCCGGCGATGCCGGCACCGCTCTGGGCGGCGCCCTCTACGTGGCCCATCAGATGGGTGATCCGGTCAGTCCCATGCCCAGCGCGGCCCTGGGGCGGGACTGGTCGGACACCGAGCTGGAGGGCCGGCTCGAGGAAGCCGACGTCGCCTACGAGCGCCCGCCCGACCTGGCCGCCGCGGTGGCCGAGGTGATCGCGGCCAATGGGGTGGTGGCGTGGTTCCAGGGCCGCAGCGAGTACGGCCCGCGGGCCCTGGGGCACCGCAGCCTGCTGGCCCACCCCGGCTACCCCGACAACCTCCAGCGTATGAACGCCATCAAGGGCCGGGAGGAGTTCCGGCCCGTCGCCCCGATGGTGCCCGTCGACCGGGCAGCCGAGATCTTCGAGGGTCCCATTCCCAGCCCGTTCATGCTGTTCACCCACCGGGTCCGGCCCGAATGGCGATCCCGCGTCTGCGCCGCCGTCCACGTCGACGGCACGGCCCGGGCCCAGACCGTTGATCCTCGGGACGAGCCGCTCGTCTACGAGCTGTTGCAGGCGGTGGCCGCTCGCACCGGTGTGCCGGTGCTCATCAATACCAGCCTCAACACGGCCGGCCGGCCCATGGTCGACGATCCGCGTGATGTGCTCGAGTGCTTCGGGTCGGCGCCGATCGACGTGCTGGCCATCGGACCCTTCCTGGTCCGGCGCCCCGCCGCGACCCGCCCGGTGCTGGTCCGGACGGCCGCGACGGCCGCAAGGAGCGCGCCTCCGCAATACGAGGAGATAGCCGGGGCGTGACGGCTTGCGATTACTCGGTCGTCATCCCGACGGTGGGGCGCGACAGCCTGGGCCGGGTGCTCGACGCTCTGAGCTCCGGCGCGGGGCCACCGCCTCGGCAGGTGGTGGTGGTCGACGATCGGGGCGACCCGGCCGGCAGCCTGCCCGCGGCACCCCGGGAGCTCCCGCTCCGCTACAGCCGCTCGGGTGGCCGGGGTCCGGCGGCGGCCCGCAATGTGGGGTGGCGCCAGGTGACGAGCCCGTGGGTGGTGTTCCTCGACGACGACGTGGTGCCGCAGCCCGGGTGGCGGCGGCTGCTCGCCCGGGACCTGACCGGTCTGCCCGGGCTGGTGGCCGGATCGCAGGCCAGGATCGAGGTCCCCCTGCCGGTCGACCGGCGCCCCACCGACTGGGAGCGCAACACCGCGGCGCTGGCCGATGCCCTCTGGATCACCGCCGACATCGCCTACCGCCGCGACGTCCTGGCGGAGGTGGGCGGCTTCGACGAGCGCTTCCGCCGCGCCTTCCGGGAGGATGCCGATCTGGGGCTGCGGGTGGCCGGCGCCGGGTACGTCATCGTCCGGGGCACACGGCAGACGCAGCACCCGGTGCGGCCCGTCGCCAGATGGGCCAGCCTCAGATCCCAGGCGGGCAACGCCGACGACGTGCTCATGCGGGCCCGCCACGGCACCGGATGGCGGGCCACGGCGGGGACCGAGAGGCCGCGCAACGGGCGCCACATGGCGACCGTCGCCGCCGCCGCGCTCGCCGGCGCCTCATGGGCCCGGGGCCGGAACGGACCGGCGCTCGCCTGGAGCGCGGCGTGGTTGGGCGCGACGACCGCGTTCGCGGCGCAGCGGATCACGCCCGGTCCGGCCCATCCGGCGGAGGTACTGGAGATGGCGGCCACCTCCGCGCTCATCCCCCCGGTCGCGGTGGCCCACGCCGTCCGGGGCTGGGCCCGGCTCCCGGGACTCTTGTCCGACACCGGGCGGGCCCCGCTGGGACAGCCGCGCAGCCCACTGGCCCTGGATCCGCCCCGCATGCTCACCCCGGTCCGGTACCGGCCCAGGGCGGGTCGGGTCGACCCCCACTGGAAGGCCGAGGCGATCCTCTTCGACCGGGACGGGACGCTCGTGCCCGACCTGCCGGGCAACACCGACCCGTCCCGCGTCACCGCCATGCCTGGGGTTCCGAACGCGCTGCGCCGCGCCCGCGAGGAGGGCTTGGCCCTCGGCGTCATCACCAACCAGAGCACCATCGGACGGGGAACGATGTCGGAAGCGGAGGTGGAGGCGGTCAACGCCCGCGTCGACGCTCTGCTCGGCCCGTTCGACACCTGGCAGGTCTGCCCGCATGCCCCAAACGACGGCTGCGACTGCCGGAAGCCGGCGCCCGGCCTGGTCAAGGCGGCGGCCGCCGCCCTGGGCGTGGATCCGTCCCGCTGCGCGGTGATCGGCGACATCGGCCGCGACATGGGCGCGGCCCATGCGGCCGGCGCCCGCGGGGTGCTGGTCCCGACGCGGGCCACCCGCCGGGACGAGATCGCATCGGCTCCGGTCGTGGCGCCGAACCTGCCGAGGGCGGTCGACCTGGTACTGGCGGGGATGTGTTGACGCACACCCTGGTAGCTCGTATGGACCGGCTCGGTGACGTCCTGCTGTCCGGGCCGGCCGTCCGGGCCGTCGCCGGCGGCGCCGACTCGGTGACCTTCCTGGCCAGCCCGTCGGGCGCGGCGGCGGCGCGCCTCCTGCCCGGCGTCGACCGAGTCGTCGTCCAGCGGGCGGGATGGATCGAGGACCCGGCGCCGCCTGTCACGGATGCCTCCGCCCGTTCCATGGTGGAAGCGATCCGGCGCCTGGACGTGGACGAGGCGCTCGTCCTCACGTCCTTCCATCAGAGCCCCCTACCGCTGGCTCTGCTGCTGCGCATGGCCGGGGTGCCCCGGATCGGGGCGGTCTCGGTCGACTACCCCGGTGCGCTGCTCGATGTCCGCCACCACGTGGACGACGAGGTGCACGAGGTGCGGCGCGCCCTGTCGCTGGCTCAGGCGATGGGTCACCAGCTCCCGGTCGGGGACGCCGGCCGCCTGCAGGTGCACCTCCCGCACCGTGACGTGCCGCGTATCGCGCCCGGCGCCGGGTACGTCGTGGTCCATCCCGGTACCTCGGTACCGGCGCGGGCGTGGAGCCCGGCCTCCCACGGCGCGCTGGTCGGGTGCCTCGCCGCCCGGGGCTGGCGGGTGTTCGTCACGGGCGGGCCGGCCGAGCGGGCGCTGACCTCGGCGGTGGCGGCGCCGGGAGGGGTGGACCTGGGGGGCCGGCTCGACCTGGCCGAGCTGGCCCATCTCGTCAAGGGAGCGGCGGCCATCGTGGTGGCCAACACCGGTCCGGCCCACCTGGCGGCGGCCGTCGGCACGCCGGTCGTCAGCCTCTACGCCCCCACCGTCCCGGCGGTGCGGTGGCGGCCGTGGATGGTGCCCCACGTGCTGCTCGGCCAGCAGGACATCCCATGCGCCGGGTGCCGAGCCAGGGCCTGCCCGGTCCCGGGCCACCCGTGTCTCGACCACCTGCACCCCGAGGAGGTGGCCGAGGCGGTCGAGCGGTTGGCCCGGCCCGCCGTGGCCGTGCCCGCCCCGATGGGAGGTGGGCCGCCATGAGGATCCTGCTCTGGCACGTCCACGGCTCGTGGACCACGGCGTTCGTTCAGGGCCCGCACACCTACCTGGTACCGGTACTCCCCGACCGTGGACCTGACGGGCGGGGCCGGGCCCGCACCTGGGATTGGCCGGCCTCGGTGGTGGAGGTTTCCCCGGACGAGGCCCGGCGGGCGGACATCGACGTAATGATCCTCCAGCGACCCGAAGAGCTGCACCACCTGGCCGAGGGATGGACGGGTCGGAGGCCCGGGTCGGACGTGCCGGCGGTGTACCTCGAGCACAACACGCCCGACGGCCCGACCGGAAGCTCCGTGCACCCGGCGGCGGACCGGCGTGACGTGACTGTCGCCCATGTGACCAACTTCAACCAGGTGTTCTGGGACACCGGCCGGGGGCCGACCACTGTCATCGAGCACGGCGTCGTCGATCCCGGCCACCTCTACGTCGGCGACGTCCCGCACGCCGCGGCCGTTATCAACGACCCCGGGGCCCGCCGGCGGGCCACGGGTGCCGATCTGCTCGAGGGTTTGAGGGACGCCGCTCCCATCGACCTGTTCGGCATGCGGTCGGAGGAGTACGGAGGCTGTGACCTCGTCCAAGAGGAATTGCACAAGGCAATGGCCTCCCGGCGCGTGTACCTGCACCCGAACCGCTGGACATCGCTCGGGCTCAGCCTGATCGAAGCCATGCACATCGGGATGCCGATCGTGGCCCTGGCCGCAACGGAGGTGCCCGAAGCCGTCCCCGAAGGCGCAGGGGTGGTGTCGACCCGGATCGACACGCTCCGGGCCGGGCTGCGCCGCCTCGTCGCCGACCCCGCCGAGGCCCTGGCGCGGGGCCAGGTGGCCCGCGAGGCAGCACTGGCGCGGTTCGGGTTGTCCCGGTTCCTCGCCGACTGGAACCAGCTACTGCAGGAGGTCGCAGCATGACCGACGGTCGATCGTTGAAGCCTTCGTTGAAGATCGCCATCGTTTCCGAGCACGCCAGCCCGTTGGCCGTCCTCGGCGGAGCGGACGCTGGAGGGCAGAACGTGCACGTGGGTGCGCTGGCCGCGGAGCTGGTCGCACAGGGCCACTCGGTGACCGTCCACACCCGCCGTGACGACCCCGCTCTACCCCGGACGGTCGTGACCGACGGCGGCGTGGTGGTCGAGCACGTGGACGCCGGACCACCCGAGCCCGTTCCGAAGGATGACCTCCGCGTGTGGATGGAGGACTTCGCCACCGTGCTGGGGGAGCGATGGGCCGCGGCACGGCCGGACGTGGCGCACGCCCACTTCTGGATGTCCGGGCTGGCCACCCTTCTCGCCGCCCCGCGGCTCGGGATCCCGGTGGTACAGACCTTCCACGCCCTGGGAACGGTGAAGCGACGCCATCAAGGCGACGCCGACACCAGCCCCCCGGACCGCATCGACACGGAACGGAGACTCCTGGCCGAATCCGACCACATCATCGCCACATGCCAGGACGAGGTCGCGGAGCTGGAACGGATGGGAGGGCCCGGCGGGGGCGTGAGCACAATTCCATGCGGCGTGGATCTCGGACTCTTCCGGCCGGAGGGCCCCGCCCTACCGCGACGGTCCCGGCGGCGGGCCGCCGTCATCGGCCGTCTCGTACCACGCAAGGGAGTGGCCGATGCCATCGAGGCCCTCCGGTGGCTGCCGGACACCGAGCTCGTGATCGCCGGCGGCCCCGCACCCGAGGACCTCGATGACGATGCCGAGGTGGCCCGCCTGCGCGCCGTCGCCCAGCGCGCCGGGGTCACGGCCCAGGTCGTGTTCATGGGCCGCCTGTCGCGACTCGAGGTCCCGGCCCTGCTCCGGTCGGCCGACGCGGTGGTGAGCGTCCCCTATTACGAGCCCTTCGGCATCGTGCCCGTGGAAGCGATGGCCTGCGGCACCCCTCCCGTCGTCACGGCCGTGGGCGGAATGCGGGAATCAGTCGTCGACGGCGAGACCGGCCTGCACGTGCCGGCCGGTGATCCGAAGGGGCTGGCCGCCGCCCTCCGTCACCTGTTCGACCACCCATTGGTCGCCCGGCGCATCTCGGCCGGCGCCGTCCGCCGGGCCCGCACGACGTTCGGCTGGCCGCAGGTCGCGTCGCGTACGGCGGCCGTCTACACCCAGGTGGCGAGGGGCGCCAAGCCCACGCTGCTCACGGGAACCGGCCGGCCGTGACGTCGATGGTGCGACGAGCCGACCGCGTCGAGGACCGGATCGTGGTGGTCGGCGACGCCCTGCTCGATCGAGACGTGTGCGGCACGTGCGAGCGCCTGTCGCCCGACGCCCCGGTACCGGTGCTCGACGAGAGCGACCACCGCTCGCGTCCCGGCGGCGCGGCGCTGACCGCGACGCTGGCGGCTCGGCGCGGGGCGCCGGTCACACTGATCGCGGGTATAGCCGACGACCCCGCCGGGTGGCATCTCCGAGGCCTGCTGCAGGAGCACGGAGTCGACTTGGTCGCCGTCCCGATACCGGAGCCGACTCCGGAGAAGGTGCGCTTCCTCGCCGGCGACCGCCCCCTGCTGAGGGTCGACCGCAGCGGCCCGCCGGGGCCGTTCGGACCCCTCCCCACGCCGGTTGCCGACCTGATCATGCGGGCGGGTGTCGTGGCCGTTTCCGACTACGGCCGGGGTATGGCCGCCGACGGCATCGTCCGCGCCATTCTCCAACGGCGCCGGGCCGCGACGGTCTGGGATCCCCACCCGCGCGGCCTGGACCCCGTCCCCGGCGTGACCATCGCCACCCCCAACCTGGGCGAGCTGAGCCGGGCCTTCCCTCCCCAGGGCCGGGACGGCTCGCTGCGTGACATCACAACTTCGCTGGCCGAAGCCCGCCAGGAGTGGCGGGCCAAGGCCGTCGCTGTCACCCTGGGGCGGCGAGGGGCCCTCCTCCTCGACGGGGACGGGGCCCCTCACCTCGTGCCGGCCCCTGCGGTGGCGTCGGGAGACCCGTGCGGGGCGGGCGACTGCTTCGTGGCCGCCCTCGCCGCCGGCCTGCTGGCCGGTGGCGTGCTCAGCGAGGCCGTCATCGCCGCCGTGGGTGCGGCCAGCCGGTTCGTCGCCGACGGCGGTGCCGCCGGCCTGGCCGCGCCGGGCCCCGTTCGGCCGCACCCCGCCGAGGGCCGCTCCGATCCCGCGACCGACGCCACGGCGCGGTGCGAGCAGGTCCGCGCCGCCGGCGGCACCGTGGTCGTGGCCGGCGGATGCTTCGACCTGCTGCATGCCGGCCACGTCGCCCTGCTTCAGGAAGCGCGCCGGCTGGGCGAGTGCCTCATCGTCGCCCTCAACTCCGACGCTTCGGTGCGCCGGCTGAAGGGCGGCCACCGACCGATCGTCCCGGAGAGGGATCGGGCCGCGGTCCTCGAGTCGCTTGCATGTGTCGATGCCGTCGCCATCTTCGACGAGGACGAGCCGACGGCGCTCCTGCAGCGGCTCCGGCCCCACGTCTTCGCCAAGGGCGGTGACTATGCCGGTCGGGCCCTGCCGGAGTCGGACGTTCTGGCCGAGTGGGGCGGTCAGACCGTCGTCCTCCCCTACCTCGACGGCCGCTCGACCACCGCCCTGTTGCAGGTGGCAGGGAACACCCGATGATCGACCCGGCCCCGAGGGTGGTGGTGCTGAGAGCGCTCGGCCTCGGGGACGCGCTGACGGGAATCCCGGCCTTGCGCGCCCTCGTCGGCGCCTTCCCGCATCACCGGCTTACCCTCGCCGCGCCGAGGCGGTTCGCTCGGATGCTCATCTCCGCCGGAGCCGCCCACGACGTCACCAACCACACCGACCTGTCACCCTTGAGCCCCCACCTCCGTGAACCCGACGTCGCCGTCGACCTCCACGGCCGGGGCCCAGGAAGCCAGCCCCTGCTGACCGCCCTGCGCCCCCGGCGCCTCATCTGCTTCGCCCATCCGGCCGTTGCCGAGTCGGCCGGTCATCCCCGCTGGCGACCGGCCGAGCACGAGGTCCGGCGCTGGTGCCGCCTGCTCGAAGAGAGCGGCATCCCCGCCGATCCGGGCCGCCTGGCCATCCGGGCCCCGGACGGCCAGGCGCCGGAGGCGGCGGTCGGTGCCACGGTCATCCACGCGGGCGCGGCGAGCGCATCACGCCGGTGGCCGGCCGCCCGTTTCGCCGCGGTGGCCCGGGCGGAGCGGGCGGAGGGGCGCAACGTGGTCATCACGGGGTCGGCGTCCGAGGTGCTCCTGGCCCGTCAGGTAGCCGCCGCGGCGGGCCTGGCGCCGGACCACGTCCTGGCCGGCCGCACCGACCTCGACGGGCTCACCCGGGTGGTGGCCGCGGCGGCCCGGGTGGTGTGCGGCGACACGGGCATCGCCCACCTGGCGACCGCGCTGGGTACGCCCTCCGTGGTCGTGTTCGGACCGGTCCCACCCCGCGAGTGGGGGCCGCCGCCGTCCCCCCGTCACGTGGCGCTCTGGTCGGGGCGGCGGGGCGATCCGCACGGTTCCACCGTGGATCCCGGCCTGCTCGAAATCACCGTGGGCCAGGTCATCGAGGCACTGTCTCGCCTGCCGGGCGAGTCCCGCGGCGTGAGCCGGGAGGTGGCGTGATGGCGGAGTCTTCGGGTCTAGCGGAAGGAGTGTGCGGTGGCTGATCTGTTCGCCCTGCTGGAGCGGGAGCACGCGCAGACGCTCGATCTCCTGCGGGCTCTGAGCGATGCGGCAGGCGCAGATCGCGGCCCGATCCTCGACGAGCTCGTGCGCCATGCATCGCGCCATGAGACGGCCGAGGAGATGTACTTCTGGCCGGCCGTCCGGGACCGCGTTACCGGGGGCGGGGACCTGGCCCGGATGGCGCTGACCGAAGAGAAGCAGGCCGCCGCCCTGCTCGACCGCCTTCGCACACAGAACACCGAGAGACCCGCCGACCCCGACTTCGACCAGGCCCTCCGGTCCGTGACCGTCGCATTGGAGTCGCACGTCGCCTACGAGCAGGAAGCGGTCTGGCCCGCCCTCCGGGAGGCCCTCACCCCGCCCGACGTGGAGGCCATCGGGACCGAGCTCGAGGTCGCTCTGCGCACCGGCCCGACCCGCCCGCACCCTCATGCCCCGGTCCACGCCGGCCGGCTCAAGTTGGTGGCCCCTATCGCGGCCTGGATCGACCGGGCCCGCGACCGGCTGTCCGGGCGCTGAGCCGCACCGGACCGGACGGCGGCGCGACCGGGGCCGGCGCGTACCCGGCGCCTACCGGCCTCTGCTCAAGGCATGGCCGACGTGGCCGTGGGGCGGATGTACACCACGACCCGCTGGTCGCCCTTCTGGTGGTACGGGTACGGCGACTGGCCCATGTACATCTGCGACAGTTGGTCGATGGAGGCGCGGTCGGGATCGTCCTCCACCCGGTCGACCACCCCCCTCACCTCCAGGTAGCGGTACGGGTCGTAGGGGTCGGTGATCGACAGAGCGACCCGCGGGTTGCCGGACATGTTGCGCATCTTGCGCCGTTCCGTGGTCTGGCTGACCTTGATGTGAGCGCCGTCCCACTGGAACCACACCGGATTGCTCTGCGGGCTGCCGTCCGGGCGGATGGTCGCCAAGTGGGCCACCACCGGCTGCTGCAGCAGATCGCCGTTCTTGGCGGTGGCCAGGTCCGTTGCGGTCGTCATGGACGGGCTCCTACCCGATCACGGCCACCGGCAACCGCAGGACGTGCTGCGTATCACGCCCCGCCGGGGGTAGTTAGGTGAGCGGTGCCAGCTGACATCGCGGTGGTCGGCCACGTGGGCCGGGACATCGTGGTCCGGGTAGACCAGCTGCCCCCTCCGGGGGTGGGCGTGCCGGTGCCGGAACGCCTCGAGATGCTCGGCGGCAAAGGGGCGAACCAGGCCGTGGCCTTGGCCCAGCTCGGGCACCACCCGGCCCTCATCGGGGCGGTGGCGGGCGACCCGGTCGG
>DATGAX010000511.1:0-7372 GCA_035312965.1 Acidimicrobiales bacterium | reverse complement strand
GGAAGACGGTGCGCGGATGGGGGAGCGGCCGGCCGCACACCGGTCGGTCCTCCATGAGGCCGAGCGAGCGCGCCCGGTCCAGCAGCCGCCGGCCCACTCCGGCCGGGTCGGCGCCCAGCGACCCGTCTCGCGCCGGCCGGTCCGGCAGCATGGCCACCGCCGCCTCGAGGGAGGTCGAGATCATGGCCGGTGCCCGCTCCACCCGGCCCGCTGCCACCGCCGCCACCGCGGCCAGCGCGGCGGTGAAGCCTCCAACCGGGTCCGGGTAGGCCACGGCCGGGGCGGCGAACGTCCCATCCCCCAGGTCACCCAGGCCGGCCACGGCGTGCACGCCGGTGCCGTAGGCCACCCAGTCCCGTTCCGGGCCATCGGCCCGGAAGGCCGGCATGGCCAGCCGGGTCGCCCCGCCCGGCCGGTCGGCCAGGCCGAAGTTGGGCATGACCCGGGGCGAGAAGGTGTCGACCACGATCGCGCTTCCAGCCGCCAGGTCGACCAAGCGCTGTCTGTCCCCACCGCGCCGTAGGTCGAGGTCGACGACCTGCTTGCCCGCGTTCAACGCGTTCCACATGCCGGAGTCACGACCGGGCTCGCACGGTCGCCCGCCCGGGTGGATGCCCCGCCCGTCCCGGGCCCGGAACCCGTCGGGCCGGAAGGACGGCTCCACCTTGACGACCTCGGCGCCCAGGTCCTGCAGCAGCCAGGTGGCCAGCGGCCCGGCCCACATGTTGGTGAGGTCGAGCACCCGGAAGGGGCGGCCGCCCCCCGTGCCGGGAACCACCTCGAACACCGAGGATGCCGGCGCCGGGGGCCGGGCCGGCCGGTAGTCGCAGACGGCCAGCCGCCACTCCTGGGCCGCCCGGGCGATCTGCGCCGCCGACGGGGCGGTCCCGAGCGTCCCTATCACCAGGTCGTAGGCGTCGGCGTCTTCGGGCCCGGTCAGATCGGCGTGCAGCCAGCCACCGCCGGGCGCCGGCACCGGACGTCCCGGGCGCATCTCCTGGCCCGACCCGTAGGCCGCCGCCATGACCTCCGCCAACCGCACTTGCACGGCCACGCCCACGCCCGAGACCTGGGCGCCGGCCAGCGCGCCGATGGCCAGCGCCACGCCGATGCAGTGCTCGAGCGTGCCCTCGGGCAGGCCGGCGCCGAACGCCCCGTCCGGGACGGGGTCCACGAGCAGGCGGCCGGGATCGCCGGTCCAGACCGGATCGGCGCCGAGGGCGCTCAGAGCGCCCAGCAGGTCGCTGGCGACCGCCGACCCGGCCGATGAACCCCCGCCGCTCAGAACGACGCCGAGGCGGTGCCGCCGACCGCCGGCGGGGTCACCTCGAGGACGCCGGCCGCGATCAGCTCCTCCGAGCGCTCCTTCGACAGGCCGAGCAGCGACACCGCGACATTACGAGTGTGCTCGCCCAGGGCGGGCGCCGGTTCGATGATGGGCCGAGGCATGGCCGATCCGTAGAAGGCCGGCCCTTCCAGGATCATGGGGCCGACCCCCGGCTGTTCGATCTCGGCGAGGTAGCCGCGGGCCTGCAGGTGGGGGTCGGAGGGTTCGTCGCTGGCGTAGTTCATCACCCCGGCGGGGACGCCGTGCGCCTGGAGCACCTCCATCGCCTCGCGGTCGGAGCGCGCCGCCGTCCACTCCGAGAGGTGGGTGCCGATGGCGTCGTGGGCGGCCCGGCGCCCCTCCAGCGATCCGAGTGCCGGGTCGGCGGCCCACTCCGGCTCGCCCAGCGCCTTGCGCAGCCCGGCCCAGTCCTGGTCGTTGCGGCAGGTGATGACCACCCAACGCTCCTCGCCGGCGCACTGGTAGACCCCCCAGGGGGCGCCCTGCTCGCGCCGGTTGCCGAGCGGCTGCACCGACCCCGGCTCGAGGCTCTCTTTCAGGAAGTACTGGGACATGCAGGTGAGGACGGTCTCGACCTGGGCCGCCTCGAAGTGGGCGCCGTGGCCCGCCCGCTCCCGGCGGACCAGGCCGGCCAGGGCCGCCACCGCGGCGACCCGCCCGACGAGGTGGTCGGGGAAGATCACGCCCGCTCCGGGTGGCATGCCGCCGTCGGGGAAGTTCCACAGCCACGTCATGCCGCCCGCCGGCCGGGTGCTGGGCCCGTAGCCCAGCCAGCTGGCCCACGGCCCGCGCGAGCCCATCAGCTGGCTGCTGACCATGACCAGGCGGGGGTTGACCCGGCGCAGGTCCTCCCAGGCCAGGCCGAGGTCGGCCATCGTGCCGGTGGAGTTGTTCTCGATGACCACGTCGACCTGCTCGATCAGCTTCTTGATCAGCTCCAGTCCCTCGGGCGTCTTGATGTTGACGCCCAGGCTCCTCTTCGACCGGGACGACGAGGCGAAGGACGGGGACATCTCGGACCCGCCGACCAGCCGGATGAAGTCGGGATAGGCCCGGCTCTCGATCTTGATGACGTCGGCGCCGTACTCGGCGAACAGGCGGCCCGCCTCGACGCCCACCCCGCCGTGGCCGAAGTCGGCCACCCGCAACCCGGCCAGCGGCCGCGCCACCGCCGAAGCCTCCTTTGCCGCCGTGCGGGCATCCGGCCAGGAGGACTCGATCTCGTCGTCGTGCTGCCCGGCGGACGGGGCGGGGGCGCGCAGGCCGGCCCTTTGTCCGTCCACTTCGACCAGGCCCGATGCGACGTGCCCGATGGCGTCGCCGAACGGCACCGCGGCGAAGGAGCCCCGCTCCTTGAAGTGCTCCGTGTCCAGCACCGCTCGGGGTCCATGACCGGGGTCATGACGATGCCCCGCCGCTGCGCCTCGGCCGACAGCTCCGACATCCCCATGGTCATGAACAGCTCTTCGTAGAGCGGATCGAGGATGTCCTGCTGGATGCTCATGCGCCCGAGCAGCGAGTCCCAGTGGGGGTCCATGAGGAACTCCGGGTTGCCCAGCCATTCCCGCAGCGCGTGCCATTGCCGCGGGCTCAGCACGACGAGCCGGACGTACCCGTCTTTGCAGGGGTACATCGGGTAGACGATCCCCGAGCCGGCCCGCACCTCGAGATACGGCGCCCCGGTGCCGGCGATGGCGCTGTAGTTGGCCAGCGACCAGTCCGTGGCCTGCGCCACCGCTTCGAGGATCGAGAAGTCGAGGTGCTGGCCCCGGCCGGTGGCCAGGCGCTGCCACCACGCGGTCAGCACGGCGAAGGCGCCCATGATCCCGCCCACGTCGTAGGAGAACGATCCCGGCACCAGCAGCGGCGGCTTGCCCACCACTCCGCTGCGGAAGATCTCGCCCCCGATGGCCGTGAGGACGTCGTCGGTGGCCTCGTAGTCGCGGTAGGGGCCCGTCTGGCCGAAGTCGGTGATCGACGCCACGACCAGGTGCGGGAAGCGGGCCGAGAGCTCGGCCGGGTCCAGGCCGAGCGCGGCCAGGCGCCCCGGTTTGGTCGTCTCGATCCAGACGTCGGCCCGGCTCAGGAGGTCGAGCAGGCGGGCCCGGCCCGCATCGGAGGCCGGGTCCACGGTGGCGCTGCGCTTGTTGAAGTTGCGGACCTCGAAGAACGTGCTGTGCCCGGCCGCGAACGGCGGCATCCGCCGTGACGGCGAACCGTCGGGCGGCTCGAGGCGAACCACGTCGGCGCCGAGATCGGCGAGGAACCGGCCGCACATCTCGGCCCGCTCGTCGGCCATGTCCAGGACGCGCAGGCCGGCGAGGGGCAGATCCTCGGTGGCGGTGGGCTCCAGCTCCGGCACCTCGTCAGGCGTTGGACATGGCCGCGCCGGCGGTGGAGAACCGGACCGGAAGGTGCTTGATGCCGCCGATGAAGTTGGACCGCAGGCGCGACACCTCGCCGAGCGACTCGACCGTCGGCACCCGGCGCGTCAGCTCCTCGAACAGCAGGCGCATCTCCATGCGGGCCAGGTTGGCGCCCAGGCAGTGGTGCGGTCCGCCCCCGCCGAAGGCGACGTGGTCGTTGGGGGTGCGGGCGATGTCGAAGCGGAACGGATCGTCGAAGACGTCCTCGTCACGGTTGGCCGATACGTACCAGATGCTGACCTTGTCCCCGGCCTTGAGCTGGTGGCCCTTGTAGTCGAGGTCCTCGGTGACGTTGCGCCGGAAGTACATGACGGGCGACGCCCAGCGCAGGATCTCCTCGATGGCGCTGTCCATCAGCTCGGGCTTCTCCACCAGCATCCGGTACTGGTCGGGGTTCTCGAGGAAGGCGTTCATCCCGTGCGAGATCGAGTTGCGCGTCGTCTCGTTGCCCGCCACCGCGAGCAGCAGGAAGAACAGGTTGAAGTCCATCTCGCTCAGCTGGTCGCCGTCGATGTCGGCCTCGAGCAGCTTGGTGATGATGTCGTCACGCGGTTCCGCCCGCCGGCGGTCGGCCAGCGACTGGGCGTACATGAACATCTCGATCTGGGCGTTCTGCACGTTCTCCTCGGAGACCGCGTACTCCGGGTCCTCGCTGCCGATCATGCGGTTGGACCAGTCGAAGACCTTGTGCCGGTCCTCCATCGGCACGCCCATCAGCTCGGCGATCACCTGCAGCGGCAGCTCCGACGCCACCTCGGTGACGAAGTCGATGTCACCCTTGGCGATGGCGCCCTCGAGGATCTGGACCGTCACCTCGCGGATGTGGGGCTCCAGCATGCCGATCATCTTCGGGGTGAAGCCCCGGTTGACCAGGCGACGGTGGCGGGTGTGGGAGGGCGGGTCCATGGTCAGCATGAGCTGACCTTCCTGCTGCCACTCGGGCTCGCCGACGACCTCTTCGAGGCCGACCACGCCGCCCCGGCGCTGATCGGAGGAGAAGTGCTTGGCGTCGCGGCCGATGGCCACCACGTCCTCGTACTTGCTGAACACCCAGAACCCCGGGCCCGGCGCCGGCTCGGGATGGTGGTAGATCGGCGTGTTGGCCCGCAGGTACGTGAACCACTCGTGGGGGATGCCCTGGGTGAAGCGGTCCCGATTCAGCAGATCGACGTCGCTGAGATCCATTCGATTCTTCCTCCCGTTAGTGGCCACCCCTGCCGGGTCGACCGGCGGTCCCGCCGAAGCTGGAACGCGTTCTGTTTTTACCACTTCGGGGCCGCTTTACGCCACCGTTCCATCCCGGTGCATGGCACCCACCGCCGGCTCGTCGAGGCCCAGCCACTCGGCCAGGATCTCGGCTGTGTGCTGGCCGGTATCGGGCGGCGGTCCGGCCACCCGGCCCGGGGTGGACGACAGCTTCGGGGCCGGGCCGGGCTGAGCCACCCCCTCGTGGGTCTCGAGGAAGCCCCGGGCCTGCAGATGGGGGTGGTCGGCCAGCTCGTCGAAGTCGAGCACCGGCGCCACGCAGGCGTCGGTGCCGGCGAAGACCTTCTCCCACTCCGCCCGGGTGCGGCCGGCGAAGGCGGCGGCGAAGCGGCGCTTCATGTCCGGCCAGGAGGCCGAGTCGAACTGGTCCGGCAGCTCGGCCGGGTCGAGGCCCAGCCCGGCGAGCAGGGCGGCGTAGAACTGCGGCTCCATCGCCCCCACCGCCACCCACTTGCCGTCGGAGGTCTCGTAGGCGTCGTAGAAAGGGGCGCCCGAGTCGAGCACCCCCGTGCCCCGCGGCGAGGCGGGCCGGGTGGTGGCGCCGCCGCCGAAGAACGGCAGCATGAGGTAGCCGCTGCCTTCCACCATGGCGGCGTCGACGACCTGGCCGACGCCGGTGCGGCGCGCCTCGTGCAGCGCGCACAGCACCCCGAAGACCAGGAACATGCTGCCGCCGCCGAAGTCACCGACCAGGTTGAGCGGCGGGGTGGGGGGTTGACCGGCCCGGCCCAGGCGGCCCAGCACCCCCGACAGGGCGATGTAGTCGATGTCGTGGCCGGCGCTGTGGGCCAGCGGCCCGTCCTGACCGAAACCGGTCATGCGCCCGTAGACGAGAGACGGCCGCCGGGCCAGGCATTCGGCCGGTCCCACTCCCAGCCGCTCGGTCACGCCGGGACGGTAACCCTCGATCAGGATGTCGGCCTGCTCGACCAGGTCGAGCACCAGCCCGACGCCGGCCGGCTGCTTGAGGTCGACGGCGATGGACCGTTTGCCCCGGTCGAGCAACGGAGAAGCGAACATCGGCCGCGGCCCGATGCGGTCGACGCGGATGACGTCGGCCCCCATGTCGGCCAGCAGGCAGGCCGCGAACGGGGCCGGGGCCAGGCTGGCCAGCTCCACCACGCGCACGTCCCGCAGCGGGCCGGTTCTCTCGGTCACGATCGCTCCCCCACGGAGGACAACTTATGCTCCCCCGGGTGACCGGTCCCCTCGCGTCCTGGCGCGTCGTCGAGCTCACTGATCTGCGCGGCGCCTTGTGCGGGCGCATGCTCGCCGACTTCGGAGCCGACGTGATCCGCGTCGACGACGGCTCGCCTCCGGGGCGCCACCCGGCGGCCGAGGCCTACCGCAACGCCAACAAGCGGACGCGGCCCATCGCCCTGCCGGGGGAGCGGGACCGCCTGGAAGCGCTGCTCGAACGGGCCGACGTGCTGGTCGAGAACCTGCGCCCCGAGCGCCGGGCCGAGCTGGGGCTGGAGCCGGCCGCGGTCACGGCCCGGCACCCGCACCTGGTGCACGTGGCCATGGCCGACTTCGGGTTGAGCGGCCCCAGGGCGGCGTGGCGGTTGGAGCCGCTCACGGCCCAGGCGGCGGGCGGAACGCTGTTCGCCAGCGGGTTCCCGGACCTGCCCCCGTGCTGGTTCCCGGGCTACCTCGGGCACGACTGCGCGTCGGTGTACGGGGCCATCGGTGCGCTCGCCGCGATGATGGAGCGGGAGCGGAGCGGGCGGGGCCAGACGGTGGAGATCAGCGTCCAGGAGGCGACGCTGGCCGGCACCGTGCCGTGGTCGGTGGCCATCCAGGACTACTTGAAGATCAACCCTTTCCTGCCGGCCGAGGGCAAGCGCAACGCCGACGGCTTCTATTGGGTGCTGCCCGCCGCCGACGGGTGGGTCCGCTTCGTGATCGGCAACGAGAAGCAGTGGAGGGGGACGGTGGCGCTGGCCCGCCACCCTGAGGCGCTGACCGGGCCGGAGTGGAACGACACGCTGTTCCGCCGGATGAACGCCGATGTGGCCCGGTTGGTCATCGGGGGCCTGCTCGAGGACCGGACGCGGGCCGAGCTGTTCGAGGAGGCCCGGCGGGTGGGGGCGACCATCGGGCTGTTGCATCAACCGAGCGAGTACGTGACGCACGAGCAGGCGAGGTCTCGGGCCGTGTTCATGGAGGGGACGCTGCCCGGGCTCGAAGGCGCGCCTGTGGTCCGGCCGCCGCTGCGCTTCTCGGCCACGCCGGGCTGTTCCGAGGTGGCCGCGGCGTCGCCCGCCCCGGCCGATCCCTGGCCCGGGCGCGAGCGGCCTGCCGGCGGCCGCGGGCCCGGCGGCCTGCTGCT
>DATGAX010000510.1:0-7249 GCA_035312965.1 Acidimicrobiales bacterium | reverse complement strand
TCTTGATGACGCCCCGCAGGACGCTCTCGTCGGCCAGGATGGCCTCGAGGTCGGCGATGGTCTCGCGCAGCTTGCCCAGCTCCTCCTCGAGCTGGGCCCGGCCCAGCCTGGTGAGGCGCGACAGCGGCATGTCGAGGATGTGCTCGGCCTGCACCTCGCTGAACTCGAACGGGGCGGCCATGAGCGCCGTACGGGCAGCGGACTTGTCCTCGGAAGCCCGGATGGCGGCGATGATCTGGTCGATCAGATCCAGCGCCTTGATCAGACCCTCGACGATGTGGGCCCGGTCCCTCGCCTTGCGCAGCCGGAACTCCGACCGCCGGCGGATCACCTCCACCTGGTGGGCGATGTAGTGCCGGAGGGCGTCGGCCAGGTTGAGGGTGCGGGGGACCCCGTCGACGAGGGCGACCATGTTGACGCCGAAGGAGGTTTGCAGCGGCGTGTGCTTGAACAGGTTGTTGAGCACGACGTTGGCATTGGCGTCGCGCTTCAGGTACACGACCAGCTTGGTGTCGTTGCCCTTCGACAGGTCGCGTATGTCCCGGATCCCTTCCAGTTCCCGGGCGTTGACCAGATCGGCGATCTTCTCGAGGATGGCCTTCGGGCTCGCCTGGTAGGGCAGCTCGGAGATGACGATCTCGTCGCTGCCCTTCTCCTCCACGATCTCGGCTCTCGCCCGCATGCGGATCGACCCCCGACCGGTCCGGTAGGCGTCCATGATCCCCTGGCGGCCCAGGATCAGGGCACCGGTCGGGAAGTCGGGGCCCTTGACGAACTGCATCAGCTCGTCGGCGGTGGCGTCGGGATGGTCGATCAGGTGGATCGTGGCGTCGACCACCTCCCCCAGGTTGTGGGGAGGGATGTTGGTGGCCATGCCGACGGCGATGCCCTGGCTGCCGTTGACCAGCAGGTTCGGGAACCGGGCCGGCAGGACGGAGGGGATGTCCTCCTCATTGCTGTAGTTGCGGTCCATGTCGACGGTCTCTTCGTCGAGGCCGTCGATCATGTGCATGGCCAGCTGCGACAGCCGGCACTCGGTGTAGCGGGCGGCGGCCGGCGGGAAGTCCGGCGAGCCGTAGTTGCCGTGGAAGTCGATCAGCGGGTGGCGCAGGCTGAACGGCTGGGCCATCCGGGCCAGGGCGTCGTAGATGGCGCTGTCGCCGTGGGGATGGAACCGGGCCATGGTGTCCCCGGTGACCTTGGCGCACTTCACGTGGGGCCGGTCCGGCAGGTACCGCTGGACGTACATGTCGAAGAGGATCCGTCGGTGCACCGGCTTCAGTCCGTCCCGCACGTCGGGCAGGGCCCGGGAGACGATGACGGACATGGCGTAATCCAGGAAGGAGCGCTCCATCTCGTCCTGGATCTCGATGGGCTCGATGCTGAGAGCCGGCGGATCCTGGGGGGGGACGTCGCTCATATATCGAGGAACCTCACGTCGTTGGCATTGGTGGTGATGAAGTGCTTGCGCTGCTCGACGTCATCGCCCATCAGCACGGAGCACACCTCGTCGGCCTGGGCGGCCTGCTCGATGTCGATGCGCAGCAGCGTCCGGCTGGCCGCGCTCATCGTGGTCGGGCCGAGCTCCTCCCAGTCCATCTCGCCCAGGCCCTTGAGCCGGTTGAACTCGGCCTTCGGGTTCTCCTCCATGTAGCGCAGCCGGGCCGCCTCGTCCTTGATGTAGACCTTCTCCTTGCCCTTCGTGGCGGAGAAGAGAGGCGGCTGGGCGCAGAACACGAAGCCGGCCTCGATCAACGGGCGCATCTGGCGGAAGAAGAACGTCAGCAGCAGCGTGCGGATGTGGCTGCCGTCGACGTCGGCGTCGGCCAGGATGATCACCTTGTGGTAGCGGGCCTTGGTCACGTCGAAGTCGTCGGACAGGCCGGCGCCGATGGCCGAGATGAGCGCCTGCACTTCGTTGTTCTTGAGCATCTTGTCGATGCGGGCCCGCTCGACGTTGAGGATCTTGCCCCGGATGGGGAGGATGGCCTGGGTGCGCGGGTCCCGGGCCCGCACCGCCGAGCCACCGGCGGAGTCGCCCTCGACGATGAAGAGCTCCGCCTCATGGGCGTTCTTGGTGGCGCAGTCGGTGAGCTTGCCGGGGAGGCCGGCGCCTTCCAGCGCCGACTTGCGCCGGGTGGCGTCCCGGGCCTGGCGGGCGGCGACGCGGGCGCGGGCGGCCTGGAGAGACTTGGCGACTACCGCCCGGGCCTCGGTCGGGTTCTCCTGCAGCCACTCGGCCAGCTTCTCGTTGGTGGCCCGCTCGACCAGTGAGCGGATGGGCACGTTGCCCAGCTTGGCCTTGGTCTGACCCTCGAACTGGGGCTCGCGCAGCTTGACCGACACGATGGCGGTGAGGCCTTCCCGGATGTCCTCGCCCTGGAGATTGTCCTCCTTCTCCTTGAGCAGGTTGGCAGCCCGGGCGTACTTGTTGACGACGTTGGTGAGCGCCTTGCGGAAGCCCTCCACATGGGTCCCGCCCTCGACCGTGTTGATGCCGTTGGCGTAGCCGTGGAGGCCCTCGTAGTAACCGGTGTTGTACTGCAGGGCGACCTCCACCTCGCCGTCCTCGTCGAAGACCTTCCAATAGGCGACCTTCTTGAACAACGGCTCCTTCGAGGAGTTGAGATGCCGGGTGAAGTCCTGGATCCCGCCGCTGTACTTGAACGTCGCCTCGGGGTGGTCTGAGCCGGGTCGCTCGTCGCGGAAGCGGATCTCCAGCCCGGCGTTGAGGAAGGCGTATATCTGGAGGCGCTCGACGATGATCCGGGCCTGGAAGTCGATCTCGTCGAAGATGCGGGCGTCGGGCCAGAAGTGCACGGTCGTCCCGGTGCGGGCCGTCCCGTCCCGCCTGGTGGGGGCGGGGCCCGTCACCTCCAGCTTCGCCTGGGCCTTGCCCCCGTCGGCGAACTCCATCCGGTGGTGCTTGCCGTCGCGGTCCACTTCCACGATCAGGCGGGTGGACAGGGCGTTGACGACGGACACCCCGACGCCGTGGAGGCCCCCGGAGACCTTGTAACCCTCGCCGCCGAACTTGCCGCCACCATGCAGCTTGGTCAGGGCGATCTCGACCCCGGTGATCTTCTCCACCGGATGGACGTCGGTCGGGATGCCCCGCCCGTCGTCGACCACCCGGCAGCCGCCGTCGGCAGTGAGGGTGACGTCGATCTGGTTGCAGAACCCGGCCATGGCCTCGTCCACCGAGTTGTCCACGACCTCCCACACCAGGTGGTGGAGTCCGGTCGGGCCGGTCGAGCCGATGTACATGCCGGGCCGCTTGCGGACCGGATCCAAGCCGGCCAGGACGGTCATGTCCTTGGCCGTGTACTTGGGTTCCCGCGGGCGGTTCGAGCCCTCCTCGACCGTCACTTGCATGGCCATGAACGCGACCTCTCAAACTGGTGGGTTGGACCGCCCCCCGAATCCGCATCGCAAGAGCGAATTCGCAGGTCAGCGGCCCGAAATTCGATATCTGTAGTTTACCAGAGGGGTAGGCCCATGACCGGCTTACCGAAGGGGTTTCCGGCCCTTCCTGAAGCGGGGCTCAGAGGAGGGTTGGCCGACCACCCGGAGATGGATCTCGGCCACGTCGGCCCCGCCCACGGCATCACCGATGCGGGTCAGCAGATCGGCCGTCATGTAACGCAGCTGGGTGGCCCAGGCGGGGTGGTCGACGGCGACGACGAGGATGCCTCGGTGGAGCGAAACGGGCCGGGCGTGGGCGGCGATGTCGGTCCCCACGATCTCCTCCCAATGGGCGAACACGGTGGAGGCGGTGCTGGCGCTGGGACCTCCGAGCCGGCGGGTGGTCGAGTCGAGCAGCTCGCTCAGCTTCCGGGGGGGCCGCTCGCCCGGTGGCGGTCCGGACGGCTGCCAGGTGCTCACCGTACGGCCTGCGGGTCCGACGGAGTACGAAAATCAACGAGGCGCGGCGAGATATCCCCCGAGTTGTGGACAGATTGGGGAAAAAGGGCCGATTTCACGTGAGCAACTTCCCCTCTTCGACGCGGAATCGGGCCGCCACGGCGCCCAGGGCCAGGGCCCCGGGCGGCAGGGCGCCGGCCGTGGTGAGAATGGCCTGGGTGTCGGAGAGGGCAGGCAGGTTGGCCATGAGCGCCTCGGCCCGGGCCCCGTCGAGCTCGGAGAACACGTCGTCGAGGAGCAGCAGCGGCGGCGAGCCGACGGCCGCCGCCACCAGTCGGTGGCCGGCCAGGCGCAGAGCCAGGGCCAGCGTGCGCTGCTCCCCCTGCGAGGCGTGCGTCCGGGCCGGAAGCCCACCGATGTCGAGCCGGAGATCGTCGCGCTGCGGCCCGACCGTGGTCACCCCCCGCCGGAGGTCGTCCTCCCGGGCCGCGACCAGCGCATCGCGGAGGGCTCCCGGCCACGACACCTCGTAGGCCAGGGCCACCGCCAACCGGGCCGGAGGGGCCGAGCCGGTGGCCAGCGAGGAGTAGGCCGTGGCCACGTGGGGGGTCAGGTCCCGGGCCAGCGCCGACCGGGCCTCGACGAGAGCTTCGCCCACCGCCACCAGCTTCGAGTCCCATACGTCCAGGGTGACCCGGACGTCCTCGGGCAGGGGCCGCCCGGGCCGCCACCCGGTCGAGAACACCGACTTGAGCAAGGCGTTGCGCTGCTTGAGCACCCGCTCGAGCTCGGTGAGCAGCGAGTCGCGCCGGGGCTGCAGGGCCACCATCAGGTCGTCGAGATACTCCCGCCGCCCGGCCGGCGCCGCCTTCACCAGGGCCAGGTCGTCGGGCGAGAACACCGTCACCTGGAGGGCTCCCAACAGGTCGCGGGTGCGGCGGAGCGGCTGCCCGTTGACCTGGACCCGGTCCCGCCCGGCGGCGTGCACCTCGGCGTCGATGGTGATCAGCCGGGCGTCGTGGCGCACCCGGGACCGCAGCACGGCCTGATCGCATCCGGACCGGATCACGGCCGCCGCCGGCGCCCCTCTCAGAGACCGCAGCGTCGCCAGGTAGGCCACCGCTTCGATCAGGTTGGTCTTGCCCGCCCCGTTGGCCCCGGTGACCACCGTGATGCCCGCGGCGGCCGGCTCGAATTCCGCATCCGTGTAGCTGCGGAAGTCGGTGAGGGTCAGGTGGTCGAGATGCATGTCTGCCGTCGGATCAGGGACGTCCGACCCGACCCGAACCCTCAGCTCACCCGTACGGGCATCAGCAGATACAGGTATGCGTCCGAATCGATCGGCCGCAACGTCGCCGGCTTGAGGGCATCCAGCGTGTCGAGGGCCACCTCGTCACCGGTGACCGCCTCGACCCCTTCGATCAGGAAGTTCGGGTTGAAGGCGACCGTCATCTCGGCGCCCTCGTACTTGGCGTCGACCTCCTCCACCGCGGTACCCCAGTCTGTGGTGATCACGGTGAGCTCGATACCGGTGGGGCGCAGGGCGATGCGCACCGGGGTGGTGGCGTCGCGGGCCAGCAGCTTGACCCGCCGGACGGCGTCGAGCAGAGCCTCCCGTCCGACGGTCAACCGGTTGGGGTAGCCGCTGGGTATCAGCGCCCTGTAGTTGGGGAACTCGCCCTCGATCAGACGGGTGGTCAACGTGACCGCCCCGACGGTGAACGTGGCGTCGTGGGCCCCCAGCCGCAGCGACACCGACCCCTCGCCGGCCAGCAGCCGGAGCAGCTCGTTGAGCGCCCGCGATGGGACCAGCACCTTCTGGCCCTCGCCCAGCACGCCCAACCCGGGCAGGTCCCGCACGGCCAGCCGGTACGAGTCGGTCGCCACCAGCCGTAGGCCGTCCTCCTCGGCGGCCATGAGCACGCCGGTGAGGATGGGGCGGGATTCCTCGTTGGACGCCGCCCGGGTGACCTGGCGCAACGCCTCCATGAGCCCGGCCGCCTCGAGGGAAACCGTCTCCCCGGCCGGCGCCGGCAGCCTCGGGAAATCGCCCGCCGGATGGGTCCGGACCGTGAAGTGCGACCGCCCGGAGGCGATCCGGAGCTCCTCGTCGTCGGCCTCGACACCGACCGCGCCGGGCTCCAGGGCCCGCACGATGTCGGTCACCAACCGCCCGGGGGCGACCACCACACCGTCGGCCGAGCCGGAGACCGAGGTCGAGACCGTGATGGTCAGGTCCAGGTCGGTACCGGTGACTTCCAGGCTGTCGCCCGTCACCGACAGGCGTACCCCACCGAGGATCGGCATCGAACCACCCCGCCCTGCGGCAGCCCGCCCGGCGGTACCGAGGGCCTCGACGAGGACGTCACGCTCGCATCTGAACTTCACCGCGGTGCCTTCCCTGCTTCTGTTCTTCTAATTGGTTAATTCGGAAGAGGCCGTAGTAGGGCCTGTGGATTGTGGACAACCAGGCGAAAGTCCTGGTTGCGGGCGGTTCCGATCGCCGAGCGTATTCCCCAGCCAACCACAGGGGTGTGACGGTGAGAGGCGGCCCCTGTGGAGACCGGGTCCTTTGTCCATGGAAATGACATGGTCCCGACACACGTGACCAACAGCGGGAGCCACAGGCACCTAGCGGCCGCCTTTGATGCTCTGGATCAGCTCGGTGACCTGGTCGTAGACCTGGCGGCGCTCCTTCATCAGGCCGGCCACCTTCTCGACGGCATGAATGACGGTGGTGTGGTCCCGGCCCCCGAACTCCCGGGCGATGGCCGGGTAGCTGAAGTCGGTCAGGTCCCGGAACACGTACATGCCGATCTGGCGGGCCTGGACCAGGGGCCGGCGCCGGCTGGTGCCGCACAGGTCCTCCACGGAGAAGCCGAACGTCTCCGAGGTGGCATCGAGGATGACCTTCGGCGTGATCTGGCGGGGCCGGTCGGCTTCCAGGAGGTCGGAGAGGATCTGGGCCGCGGTCTCGAGGGTGGGCGGTTCCCGGTTGAGCGACGCGTAGGCGGAGACGCGGATGAGGGCGCCTTCGAGCTCGCGGATGTTGTCGCGGACGTGCGTGGCGATCAGCTCCAGCACGTCGTTGGGTATCGGCATGCGCTCGCCCTCGGCCTTCTTGCGCAGAATGGCCAGGCGGGTCTCGAGCTCGGGCGGCTGCACATCGGTGGTCAGGCCCCACTCGAACCGGCTGCGCAGGCGGTCCTCCAGGGTGGCGATCGATCGGGGGTGGCGGTCGGAGCTGAGCACGATCTGCTTCGAGCTCTCGTACAGCCAGTTGAAGGTGTGGAAGAACTCCTCCTGCAGGCCCTCCTTGCCCTCCATGAACTGGATGTCGTCGACGAGCAGCACGTCGCACTCCCGGTAGCGGCGCTTGAACTGC
>DATGAX010000509.1:0-7070 GCA_035312965.1 Acidimicrobiales bacterium | reverse complement strand
GCGGCGGCGCTCCACCTCGGCCGGGGCCGGGGTACGCCCGAGCTCCACGCCGCAAAGAGCCAGGACGGCCACGATCAGCAGGCCGGCGATCCAGAAGCCGGCCGGCGGGGCGCTGCCCGCGGTGGCCGCCGGCTGGATGCGGGTCGTCGGGGCGGGGCCGCCCGCCGACTTCGACGGGCTCCCGGACGGCAGCTTGGCGATACCGGGCGGGGGCGGCGCGGAGGTGGGCGGGCTGGGCACCGTGGCGACGGGCACGGGCTGGTTCGGAAGTGGGTTGGGCTGCACCGCCACAGTGACCGGGACGGTGGCCTCGGTGGTCGGTGGCACGGTGGTCGGCACCGCCACGCCCCCGGCGTTCGGTGCGGGCGGCGGGGGCGAGTAGGTCACCGTCGCCTGGAGGTGGGCCAGGGCGTCGGCCGGCCCGAACACGACCTGGTAGGCCGTGGTGCTGTTCTGCGGGTCGTCGGTGACGGCCAGGTCGCCCGTGGGCTGGCGGAGCGACACCCACTGCTGGGCGATGGTGGCGACGTCGACCTTGTAGGCCTTCCCGCCGCTGGTGGAGAGCAGGCGGGGGGCGTCGGGGGCGCAGCTCTCGGCCGGCTTGGCGCTGAAGGGCTGCGGTCCGGGCCGCGCCTTCCACGAGCCCTCGGGGGCGCAGGCGACTATCGGGGCGGCCACCCCCGAAGGGGTGAACTGCGATGCCTTGGGATCGGCCGGCAGCTCGACGACGAAGGAGGTGACCGTCGAGCCGGCCGGCACCGCACTCAGGTCGAAGCTGAGGTAGGTCTCCGCCTCGGGTTGGGAGTTGACGTCGGGGCCGGCCACGGCCAGGTCCCCGGACGGAACCGAGGGATCCGACGAGGGGACGGGGGCGGCCACCGCCCCCTGCCAGAACCACGTGGATCCGGCCAGCGGGGCCGAGCCGGAGGCCGCCGATCCCGGCGTTCCGGGATACAGCAGCGCCGCCCCGATGGCCAGGGCGGCGCCAGCTGTGACACGGATGCGGAATCGGCTCATAAGGGACATACCAGGCTAATCCCCCCCGGGGCCCTATCGTCAGTTCAACTGCCGCAGTTTCCTCTATCGGCGACCTCGAGCGCCAACCTCTACCGCCTTCAAGCGGCCATCTCGGCCAGGGCCGCTTCGTCCACCTCGATCTCCTCGCCGGTGACGTCGGGTCGCGGGGTGCGGACGAAGATGGCGACGATGGCCAGGGCGGCCAAGGCGAACAGCGCCCCGGCGGCCAGCGAGACGTCGATCCCGTGGACCACGGAGGCGGCCCGGGCCAGGCTGTGGGCGCCGGCCGCCGCCCCCGACGAGCGGTCGAACACCGTCACCAGCACAGCCAGGCCGAGCGCCGCGCCGAGCTGCTGCATCACGTTGATGAGGCCCGACGCCGCACCGGCGTCCTCGGGCGCCACGTCGTGGAGGGCGGCCGTCGTGAGACTGACGAACGACGTGCCGGCCCCCGCCCCGATGAGGATCAGCGAAGCCATCAGCTGCGGGTAACCGGTCCCGGCATGGAGCTGGGTGGAGAGCAGGAGGCCGGCGGCCGACAGGGCCGAACCGGCCATCATCAGCATCTTGGGTGGCACCCGGTCGATCAGCACCCGGCTGGTCAGCTGGGAGGAGAGGAACACGCTGGTCGGCGCGGGCAGGAACCCGAGGCCGGTGACCAGGGCGGAGTGGCCCTGGACCTCCTGCAGGAACTGGGTGAGGAAGAAGATCATCCCGTACATCCCGGCGTAGCCGAGACCCCGGGCCACGTTGGCGCCGGCCCGCACCGGGTTGGCCAGGAGCCGCAACGGCAGGATGGGCTCCTCGGCGGTGGCCTCGATGCGGACGAAGGCGGCGAGCAGGGCCACTCCGCCGGCCAGGGCGGCGAGGGTGACCGGGCTGGACCAGCCCCGGGTGCCCGTCTCGACCAGGCCGTAGACGACGGCCGTCATCCCGGCCGTGGAGGTCAGGGCGCCGGCCAGGTCGAAGCGGCCGTGGCGGCGGGGTGTCTCTTCCAGGATCCGGTAGCCGAGGGTGATGACGGCCAGGCCGATCGGGACGTTGACGAACATGACCCAACGCCACGAGGCCCACTCCGTGAGCAGCCCGCCGGCGACCAGGCCGAGGGCGGCCCCGGCGGCCGAGACAGTGGTGAACAGGCCGATGGCCCGCACCCGGGCCGGCCCCTCGGGGAAGACGGTGGTGAGCAGGGCCAGGGCGGCCGGGGCGGCCAGCGCCCCACCGGCGCCCTGCAGGGCCCGGGCCAGGAGCAGCAGCGACCCGGAGGTGGCGAACCCGCCGAGCAGGGAGCTCACGGAAAAGAGGGCCAACCCGCCGAGGAACGTGCGCCGGCGGCCCAGGAGGTCGCCGGACCGGGCCCCGAGCAGGAGCAGCCCCCCGAAGGTGAGGACGTAGGCGTTGAGCACCCACGACAGCGAGGAGCTGGAGAAGCCCAGGCTGCGCTGGATGTGCGGCAGCGCCACATTGACGATGGTGGCGTCGAGCACCACCATCAGCTGGGCGGTCAGGATGGTCGCCAGGACCACCGCCGACCGCCGCTTCTCGAGAACTTGACCCATTGACTTCGACCTTTCCGCTGGTATTCTGGGAGGCAAAGCGGAAGCTTCCTCCACTTAGTATACGGAGGGTGCCTCCGTTTAGCAACAGGGTTTTTGCGTGCCGGGCCATGGGTCCGGCGAGGGAGGTGTCAGGGGCCATGCGGGCGGACGCTCGCCGCAACTACGACCGGCTACTGGAGGCGGCCCGCAAGGTGTTCGCCGAGCAGGGTGGCGACGCTTCGATGGAAGCCATCGCCAAGGAGGCCGGCGTGGGTGTGGGCACCCTCTACCGCCACTTCCCCAAGCGCATCGACGTGGTCGAGGCGGTGTGGCGCGACGACGTGGGCACCCTGGTCGGCGGGCCCGAGGGGGCCCTGGCCGAGCTGGACCCCTGGGCCGCCCTGGAGGCGTGGCTGCGCTCCTATGTGGACTACGCCCACTCCAAGCGGGTGTACCTCAACGAGCTGCACGAGGCGTTCGAGAAGCAGCCCGACCTCAAGTCGGCCACCCGGGATCGCATCTACGCCGCCTGCGCCCAGGCCCTGACCCGGGCCCAGGAGGCTGGCGTGGCCCGCACCGACATCGACGCCGAGGACCTGATGCAGCTGGTCTCGCCCATGTGCACCAGCCCCACGCTGGAGCCGGGCCAGGGCGACCGGCTGATCAGCATGGTCCTCGACGGGCTGCGGGCCCCCGCCGCCCGGTCGGGCGCGGCGGCCGGCTAGCGCGCCTCAGCCCCGGGCCGGCCGCCTCCGCGACCACGCCGCCGCCACCCCGGGCGGCTCATAGCCGGCGTCGGCGAAGGAGAAGTTCTTGCCCGGCGGCACGATCCGGTCGATGCGGTCCAGCACCTCGGGCTCGAGGGTCACGTCCACCGCCCCCATCTGGCTGTCCAGGTGCTCGGCCGTACGGGGGCCGATGATGGCCGATGTGACGGCCGGGTGCTGCAGGACGAAGGCCAGGGCCATGTGGATCAGGCTGATGCCGGCCTCGTCGGCCAGGTCGGCCAGGGCGGTGGCCGCCTCCAGCTTGGCCTGGTTCTCCGGCTTGGACAGGTCGTAGCGGGCCGGGATACGGGTGGCCCGCCGGCTGGTCAGCTCGTCGGAGGAGGCGCCCTTTCGCCACCTCCCGGACAACCAGCCCCCGCCTAGAGGGCTCCACGGGATGACGCCCATCCGGTAGCGCTGGCAGGTGGGCAGCACCTCGGCCTCTACACCGCGGACGAGCATCGAGTAGGGCGGCTGCTCGCAGACGAAGCGCTCCCGGCCCCGCTTCTCGGCCACCCACTGGGCCTCGACGATCTCCGCCGGCGGGAAGGTCGACGAGCCGAGGTAGCGCACCTTCCCCTGGCGGACCAGGTCGGTGAGGGCGCCGAGCGTCTCGTCGATGTCGATGTGGGGGTCGGGCCGGTGGATCTGGTACAGGTCGATGTAGTCCGTGCCCAGGCGGCGCAGGCTGTTGTCGCACTCCTGGATTATCCAGCGGCGGGAGTTGCCCGTCATGTTCGGGTCCTCGCCCATGGGCCCGTGCACCTTCGTGGCGATAACCAGGTGGTCCCGCTGGCCGGCGATGGCCTTGGCCACGATCTCCTCCGACTCGCCCGCCGAGTACACGTCGGCGGTGTCGATGAAGTTGATTCCGCCGTCGATGGCTTTCTGGATGATCCGCACCGAGTCGTCGTGATCGGGGTTGCCCCAGGCGCCGAACATCATGGCGCCCAGGCACAGCTGGCTGACACGGACTCCGGTGCTGCCGAGGTAGCGGTATTTCACACCGCGGAACCTACCCCCGCCCGCCCGCTGTCCGCTTTTTCGCGTAAATCGGGCCGGTCAAACGGGGGCGCAATTCGGCCGAAAACTGAGCATGGCCCCGCACACCGTCGTCCTCTTCGACGACCCCGCCGAGGACGCGGGCGCCGTGCTGCACAACTTCAGCCGCGGCGAGGTCGCCCTGCACGCGGTCAGCCGCCTGGCCGTGGTGTTCGCCCTCAGCCTGGCCCTGATCCTCATACTGGGCCAGCAGCTGCAGCGGCCGTTCTAGGAGGCGCCCCGGCTACGTGCGGATGGCGTCGACCAGCCGCTCGATCAGCGCCGTCCACTCGGCGTGGTCGACCGGCTCCACCCCTAGCGCCTCGAGCACCAGCGAGCCGCTGGCCAGCATGAGGCAGAACCGGGCGATGGCGGCCGCCGAGAGGTCGCCCACCATGGCGTCGGAGTCCTGAGCCGAGCCGATCAGGCCCCGGAAGATGCGCTCGCGGCCGGCCATGCCCCCGATGATCAGCCGCGCCACCTCGGGATCGTTGCGGGCCGCCACGACGGCCGAGATCAGCAGGGAGGCCTCGGTGGGCTCCCGCTGGTCGATGGACGAGCCGATGGCGGTGATGGTGTCGACGATCTCGGCGCCGGTGTGGCCGAGGAGGCGGTCGAAGTCCCGCTCCGCGTAGACCTCCAGGGTGGCCGAGAACAGCTCCGCCTTCGAGGAGTAGTGGGCGTAGACGGCGCCGCTGGTGAGGCCGGCTTCGGAGACGATCTCGGAGATGCTGGCCCCGTCGTAGCCCCGCCGGGCGAACACCCGGGCCGCCGCTTCCAGCAGCACCGCCTTGGTCTCCTCTGCCGCCACCCCCGCCTTGCGACCCATGGATGACATGGTAGGGGGTCACATGCTCCGGACACGGCCGGCCCGGGCGCTGGGAGTGGCCGAGCCTCAGTAGGCGTTGGGGTCGGCCGCCACCTCGGGCGGTACGGGGTGGCGGTACAGCTCCGCCGCGTTCTGCCACGCGATGCGGCGGATGTCCTCCGCCGGCAGGTTGCCGATGTCGCGCCGGATCACCGCCTGGGTGTCGGGCCACGTCGAGTCGCAGTGCGGGTAGTCGGACTCGACCAGGATGTGGCCCACGCCGATGCGCTCGCGCTGGACGAACGACGACGGGTCCTCGACGGCACAGAACCAGAAGTTGCGCTTGAGCACCTCAGCCGGCGTCAGGCCGATGTCCTTGGTCCAGGTGCCGTACATGTCGTGGTAGGAGAGCATGTGGTCCAGCCGGTCGAGCAGGCCGGCCACCCAGCCGATCCCGCCCTCCGACATGCATATGCGGATGCCGGGGAAGCGCACCGGGATCAGCGAGTAGAGCCAGTCGACGGCGGCGAACATGGCGTACCCGAAGAACAACACCCCCACCGTGTCGGCCGGCGCGTCCTCCGCGGTGGCCGGCGACGACCCCGACGAGCCGATGTGCAGGTTGACCACCGTGCCCGTCTCCTCGCACGCCGCCATGATCGGGTCCCAGTAGCCGGTGTGGATGGACGGCAGCCCCAGCTTCTGCGGCGCCTCGGAGAGGGTGATGGCCTTGAACCCCCGCTCGGCGTTGCGCCGCACCTCGTCGGCGCCGAGGACCGGATCGAGCAGCCACGGGATCTGGCAGGGGATGATGCGGTCGGGGTGCGGGCCGGCCCATGCCTCGATGTGCCAGTCGTTCCACGCCCTCACCGACGCCAGGGCCAGCCCGCGGTCGCGCCCCAGCTGGAGACGCTGCCCGGCGAAGCCGGGTAGGAACGACGGGAAGTTGACCGACGCGTACACCCCGTTGACGTCCATGTCGGCGATGCGGGCCTCGATGTCCCACGCGCCGCGGCGCATCTCGTCGAAGCGGGTCGGCTCGAAGCTGTACTCGCTCACCGGCCGGCCTACCACGGCGTTGAACCCGACGTTGGGGATCTCCTCGCCGTCGAAGACCCAGACCTCGCTGCCGTCGTCCTTCTCCACCACCCGCGGCGCCCGGTCGGCCAGGGCGGCCGGGACCCGGCCGGCGAAGGTGTCGGGTGGCTCGACGATGTGGTCGTCGGCCGAGATCACCGTGTAGTACCGCTCCCGGCGGTCGGGCTCGGGGAGGAACGTGGCCTTCCCGTCCACCTTGCCCCCGGTGGTGAACGAGCCGTCGGAGGTGAGGTCCTCGAAGCTGATGCTCACCCCAGCACCTCCGGCTCGGCCCGCAGGAGCTGGCGCACCGCGCCACCCCAGTAGTACGCCGGGCCCCGCTCGACCAGGCTGCGCTTCATCGGCGCCACGAACGTGCCGGGCAGCACCCGGTAGGGCCGGCCGCTGGTCACCAGGTCGTACATCAGCCGGCACTGGCGGTCGATGGTGGCGGCCCGGTAGGTGGCCTCGGCCACGGTGGCCCCGGTGACGATGACCCCGTGGTTGGCCAGGATCACCACCGACTTGTCCCCGATGCGCCCGGCCAGCTCGGCGCCCAGCTCCGAGGTCGCCACCTCGCCGGTGTACTCGTCCACGAAGGCCAGGTCCCCGTCGAACATGGCCGTCGTCTGGTGCACCATCTCCGGGACCAGGCCGAGGGCGGCCAACACGGTCACGTGATAGGGGTGGTTGTGGATCACCACCGCGGCATCGGGCCGGCGGCGGTGCAGCTCGGTGTGGATGTGGAAGGCCGGGGTCACGTCCCACTTCCCTTCCAGCACGCGGCCGTCGTGGTCGACCCGGCACAGGTCGCCAGCGGTG
>DATGAX010000508.1:0-3871 GCA_035312965.1 Acidimicrobiales bacterium | reverse complement strand
TCCCGGCGGCCACCTTGCACGAGGACGCACCGGTGTACGACCGGCCCCGCCGCCGCCCGGAGGGGCAAGATGCCCTCGTAGACGACGAGCCGCCGACCGCCATCGGGGACGCGGGCCGGGAACTGCTGCACCTCCTGCGGGATCCGTCGTGGGTGTACCGCCAGTACGACCATCAGCTGTTCCTCAACACCGTGGAGGGACCGGGTGGCGACGCCGCCCTGCTGCGCCTTCGGGGTCCGGGCGTCCGCCCGTCCGAGCCGGGCCGGGTGCCGGCCATCGCGCTCTCGACCGACGGCAACGCCCGTTGGTGCGCCCTCGACCCGAGGCACGGCACCGCCCTGACGGTCGCCGAATCCGCCCTCAACGTCGCCTGCGTCGGGGCCCAGCCTGTCGCCCTGGTCAACTGCCTCAACTTCGGGAACCCGGAGCACCCGGAGGTGATGTGGCAGCTGTCCGAGGCCATAGACGGCATGGCGGAGGCGTGCCGGGCCCTCGAAATCCCCGTCATCGGGGGCAACGTCAGCCTCTACAACGAGAGCCGCGGCCGCGACATCGACCCCACGCCCGTCGTGGGGACGCTCGGGCTGGTCGAGCACCTCGAGCGGCGCCCGCCCGGCCTGGTCCTCCGCGACGGCGACGACATCGTCCTGGTCCAGGCCCCGGGCACCCGCCCGGCGCTGGGCGGCTCGAGTTGGGCGGCCGAGATACACGACCACCGCGGGGGCTCGCTGGCGGGCGTCGACTGGGCCGCCCACCGAGCGCTGCTCGACCTGGTCCGGGACCTGGCTGGCGCCGGCCGGGTGAGCGGGATCCACGACGTTTCAGGAGGCGGGCTGGCCGTGGCGCTGGCCGAGATGGCGGTCGCTTCGGGCGTCGGGTTCCGGGTGGAGATGGACCTCTCCGCGTCCGGCCTCTTCGGCGAGGCGCCCTCGCGGGTGCTGGTCAGCGTGGCGCCCGCTCTGATGGGCGACGTGGTGCAGGCCGCCGCGGCCGCCGGCCTCGAGGCGTCGACCATCGGAACGGCCGGCGGTGCCCGCCTGGTCGTCGGCACCGTCATGGATCTCGCCCTGGCCGAGGCGACCCGCTGGTGGCGGGACGCCCTGCCGGGCGCACTGGCCCTCACCCCCGGCGGGTCGCAGGTCTGAGAGAATGTGGCACGTGCCCGAAGGCCCTGACGTAGACGCCGAGGACGGCTCCCCCCGGGAGGCGTGCGGCGTCTTCGGGGTGTTCATGCACGGCGGGCACGGTGACGGACCGATCGGCGCTTCGGTGGCCCACATGACCTACGACGGCCTGTACGCGTTGCAGCACAGGGGCCAGGAGTCGGCCGGGATGGCCACCAGCGACGGCGCCTGCGTGATGGTGGTCAAGGACATGGGCCTGGTGACCAACGTCTTCAACGAGTACAAGCTGGCCGGGCTCCAGGGGCACCTCGCCATCGGTCACACCCGCTACTCGACGACCGGCTCGTCGACGTGGCACAACGCCCAGCCCGTCTACCGCCAGACCAGCCGCAACCCGGATCGGACCGAGCCGATCGAGCTCGCCCTCGGGCACAACGGCAACCTGACCAATACCGCTGCCCTCGCCACCGAGGCCGGCATGCTGCCCGGTACCGCCAGCTCCGACAGCGACGTCATCGGCGAGCTCCTGGTGCGCGACCTCGACTCACATCCCGCCCACGACCTGGTCGACGCCATGACGGTCGTGCTGCCCACCCTGGCCGGGGCCTTCTCCCTCGTGCTCATGGACCGCCACCGCCTGATCGCGGCCCGGGACCCGCACGGGTTCCGGCCCCTCTGCCTCGGCAAGTTGGACCAGGGCTGGGTCGTGGCGTCGGAGACCCCCGCTCTGGACATCGTCGGCGCCCACTTCGTGCGGGAGGTCGACCCGGGCGAGATGCTCATCATCGACGGCGACGGCACCCGCAGCGTGTACCCGTGGCCGGCCACCGAGGTCGACCCCAAGCTGTGCCTGTTCGAGTTCGTCTACCTGGCCCGGCCCGACAGCCGGCTGTACGGCCAGGAGCTGCACAGCGCCCGCATCCGCATGGGCGAGCTGCTGGCCGAGCAGGCTCCCGTGGCGGCCGACATGGTGATGGGAGTGCCGGACTCGGGCCTGCCCGCGGCGGAGGGGTTCGCCCGCCGCAGCGGCATCCGGTACGGGCACGGACTGGTCAAGAACCGCTACATCGGCCGCACGTTCATCGTTCCCGATCAGGCCCAGCGGGCCCAGGGGGTGCGCCGCAAGCTCAACCCGCTGCGGGGGGCCATCGCCGGCCAGCGCCTGGTGGTCGTCGACGACTCGATCGTCCGGGGCACGACCACCCGGGCCATGGTGCGCGTGCTGCGGGAGGCGGGGGCGGCCGAGGTGCACCTGCGCATCTCCTCGCCGCCGTACAAGTGGCCCTGCTACTACGGCCTCGACACGGGGACGGTGGGGGAGCTCATCGCGGCCCAGCTGTCCGTGCCGGAGATCACCGAGTTCCTGGGCGCCGACAGCCTGGCCTACCTGAGCCTCGACGCCTTGAAGCAGGCCACCGGGGCGGTCGGCGCCGGGTTCTGCGACGCCTGCCTGACGGGCGTGTACCCGACCGAGGTCCCGGTCTCCATCGGGCCCAAGGAGCCCGCCGTCACCCCCGTGGTTTGACTTTGGACAAAGGGTCCCCGCCGGCGCGCCTGACCTACGCGGATGCAGGGGTCGACATCGACGCGGCCGACGCCGCGGTGGACGCCATGCGCGACCTGGTGGCCTCAACCGCCGGTCACCCGGGGGTGATAGGTGCCATCGGGGGCTTCGGCGGCCTGTTCGAGATGCCCGGCGGGTACGACCGGCCCGTCCTGGTGTCCAGCACCGATGGCGTCGGGACCAAGATGGCGGTGGCCATGGCCACGGGGCGCTTCGACACCGTCGGCATCGACCTGGTGGCCATGTGCGTGGACGACCTCGTGTGCTGCGGGGCCCGCCCCCTCTTCTTCCTCGACTACCAGTTGCTGGGCCGTATCGACCCTGCCCAGGTGCGGGCCGTGATGACGGGCATCGCCGAGGGCTGCCGCCAGGCCGGAGCGGCCATCGTGGGCGGGGAGCTGGCCGAGCACCCCGGCCTGCTCGCCCCCGGCGAGGTGGACGTGGCCGGCTTCGCCGTCGGAGTGGTCGAGCGGGAGCGGATCGTCGACGGTCCCAGCCGCACCAGGCCCGGCGACGTGCTCCTCGGACTGCCGTCGCCCGGCCTCAGGTCAAACGGTTACTCCCTGGCCCGCCGGGCCCTGCTGGACGTAGCCGGCCGCGACCTGGCCGGGCCGGCCTGGGACGGTTCGGGCGAGTGGACGCTGGCCGACGAGCTGCTGCGCCCCTCCGTCATCTACACCCCGGCCGTGCTGTCCCTCCTGGAATCGGGCGCCGACGTCCACGCCGTCGCCCACATCACGGGCGGCGGCCTCCCGGGCAACATGCCCCGGGTGCTCGGCCCCGGCGTGGACGCCGTCTTCGACCGCCGCTCGTGGGAGGTGCCCCGCATCTTCGCCGAGGTGCAGGCGGCCGGCGGGGTGGAGGACGATGAGATGCTACGGGTATTCAACATGGGCATCGGAATGGTCGTGGCGGTGGCGGCCGGGTCGTCCGCCGAGGCGGCGTCGGTGCTCGCCGCGGCGGGCCGGCCGCCCGTCGAGGTGGGCCGGCTGGAGGCGGGCGGCGGTGGCGTGCGCTACCTGTGAGCCAGCCGGCGCTACGGGTAACTAGTCCGTTTCGCCCCATTAAATGGCCCGGAGTGACCATGTACGCCAAGGCGCGCGCAACGTACGTTGATGACTCAAATCGGACATCCTCACACAAGGAATGCAACAATGGCAGAAGAGACCAGCCCCGACGCCCT
>DATGAX010000507.1:0-4279 GCA_035312965.1 Acidimicrobiales bacterium | reverse complement strand
GGGGCGATAGCGACGTTCGGCGGCGGGGCGTTTGCCTTCTGAGCTTCGGCCCGTCGCCAGGCCGCGGCTCCTTCCACAACGCCGTCACTCGCCGACAGGCAGGCCGAGCTGGCGGAACACGGCCGAGCGGTCCACCAAGCTCCACATCCATTATCCGGCCGTTACGTACCCGCGCCGCCTCCACCTCTTGAAAACGCGCCGTCTGACCGGTGGGCTCATGCCCCATGAACGGCCCTGACATCGTCATGGTGATGTCCATGCGATGGACGACCCATTCCCCGTCGACGAACTAATTCAGGTACTCGATGTGACCGTCGAAGCCCACCGCTTGGGCCTCCATCTGCCCCCGCAGGGCGTCGAGGCTGCCCTGCTCCACTTGCGCCCCCGGATCGAACAGCTCGTCGAGTAGCTCCACCTTCTTGGCGATGACGACTTCGTCCACGAAACGGCGATGAACCGTCGCTGGGTCATCGCCGTGGCTCGGATCCCCCACGAGTCCCTCCCCTCTCCGAGGCGATCCTACGCGGTCAAGCGGGACTCGATGTCGCTCAACGTCCGACCGTCCCGCTCGAAGAGAACGTCGAGAAGGAACCGGCGGGTCGGGTGCCAGCGCCTTGAAGACGAGGTTGTCGTCGTGGGCTAGACGATGAGCTGAGGAGGGCTCCTACCAGCCTGGTAGGTGGGAGGCGGGGGCCCAGAAGCTGTGGGTACCGCTGGAGATGCGCTCGGGCAAGCGGGCTGTGGCAATCGGGCCGTCCGAGAGCCTGGCCGCGTCGAACACGACGCAGTCCGAGCGGTCGCGCACGGTGTCGATCGTGAGTGTCACCAGGTAGCCGTCCGACTCATCCCGGCTGCCCACCCGGGGCGCCACCGCCGTCTCGCTGCAGAAGACGCCCTCCGGCCAGCGGAACTCGTCGGCCTGGCCCGTCACCGTGTCGTGATGGACGATGGCCTGCATGACGAACCACCCCGGCTTCGGAACCGTTGCGTAGGTGTGGCGGTAGGGGCGGCCGCGGTGGCGCCCGTTGATCGTCCCGAACTCGCTGCACCGGTCGCTCAAGTCCTCCTCCTTGGTGGCGCCGGTGACCAGGTCCATCCGCCACCGGTGCAGCCTGGTCTCGAGGGCGTCGGCGGCCAGGAAGCGGAACATCCGGTCGGCCGGCCCGTGCTCGAGGGCACCTTCCGGCTCCGGGCACCCCTGGAAGAACCCGTCGACCACGACCTCGTCGCCCTCCTCGAAGGCGTTGACCCAGTGAAGTACGTACGTCGGCTCGAACTCGAACCACCTGACCGGCCCGGAACCGTCGCGAGGAAGCAGGCCCAACCGGGAGGGAAGATCGCGGTGGAACCGGGAGGCGTACATGCCCCGTTCCAGGAGCTCTCCGTCCCAGAAGAGCGGTAGGTCGTTGAGTACCGCGTAGTGCTCGGTGAAGGCCAGGTCGTGCGGCAGCCGAGGGCCCGGCAGCTCGATCGGCTCGTAACGGCTGAGGACGCCGTGGCGGTCCACGGTGCCAAAGTGCAGGTACGGCTCCCGGGTCCCGTAGTTGAAGAAAAAGAGCTCGCCGGTGTGCTCGTCGACCCGGGCGTGGGCCGAAACCCCAAGCTCCGAGGGGAACGCCCCGCCCCACGTGGCCCGGCCGAGGTCATCGAGCGTGAGGGGATCCATCTGGTAGAGATCGCCGCACTGCCAGAAGCTGGACAGCGCGATGCCATTGTGGACGACGACGTCGGTCGACGAGGCGTCCTTCATCCGACCTCGGGCGCCCCAGCCGTCGGACCGGACGGACAGTTGCGGATTCTCCGCGATGCCGGCCCACAACGCTTGCCCGGCTTCTTCCTCGGCCAGCAGCCCCACGGTACGCACGAAGCGGTTGCGGTAGGAGGCCCGGCCATCCTTGAAGGTGACCGCGTGGATCATGCCGTCACCGTCAAATGGGTGGTACTTGCGGATCGGCGGCCGGAGCGGGTTCTCGGTGTTGCGGAGGTAGACGCCCTCGATGTCGTTCGGGAGCTCTCCTTCCACGTCGAGGTCGACGGCATCGAACTCCGTGGTCTGGGGCCGCCACGCGCCCGTCCGGTACGGATGGTCGTCGTCGGCCGCAAGAGAGGAGGTTCGGCGGGATACGACCTTCAGCTCCATCTCCAGACCTTCCCTTCGTAGGGGCGAGGAGCTTTGACAGTAGCCGCCTGTTCAGGGCGACTCCCGGGCTCGTCGGAAGGCGGACCCGTCGCCGGAATTTCCCATATCCACGGCGCATTCTGCCGGCGCCGCCCGTGGGTGATTCTTCGGCGGGGACATCGGCGTCGACCCCGGAAACGGGACAGCGCCGAATAAAGCCACAGACCCGGACTGACGACCCCAAATACGAACGCACGAGAGGAGTGGCAGTGCGGAAGAGCACCGACCGAAGGGGCCTGACGAGGTGGGGTACGACCGCGGCCGTGGCCGGCCTGGCCCTCGCGTCGACGGGACCGGCCGTTGCCGCCACCACGACCCCTGGCGGTACCCGTCTGGCGGCGGGCGGGTACATAGTCCAAGCGTCCAGTGAGTCTGTGGCCGCCGCCGCCGTGCTGCGGGCGGGAGGCACGGTCGTGGCCCCCCTGGGCATCGTCGACGGAGTGGACGCCCGGCTGTCCCGGCCGGCTATAGCGGACCTCGGCCGTCAGGCCGGGATTCAGTTGTCTCCTGACCTGCCCATCGCGGCGCAGGGCACCACCTACGGCGGCGGCAGCTCGGCCGCCCAGCTGACGCGCATGGACGTCGGGCCGAACTGGTCCCCCAGCGCCGGGCAGGGGGTGGGAGTCGCACTTATCGACACCGGGGTGACCAATGTGCCGGGCATAGACCCTTCCCATCTTGTCGCCGGCCCCGACTTCTCGGGAGAGGGCACGACAGCTGACGGATACGGGCACGGCACCTTCATGGCCGGCCTGATCGTCGGCAACGGCGTCGGCGGTTCGCAGGGGGTGCCCGGCGTAGTCCCGGGCGCCACCGTGGTCTCCGTCAAAGTCGCCGACTCCCAGGGCCGTACCACGCTCGGACAGGTGATCCAGGGAATCGGCTGGGCGGTGGAGAACGCCCAGACCTTCAACATCCGGGTCATGTCCATCTCGCTCGGCGCCTCCATGCCGATGAACCCGAACGGCAATCCCCTGGATGCCGCGGTCGAGGCGGCATGGGGCGCAGGGATCGCGGTAGTGGCAGCGGCGGGCAATGCCGGCCCCGGTATGGTCGACTCCCCGGGCGATGCCCCTCTGATAATCACCTCCGGATCCGAGACGACCAGCGGGCCGGTCGCCATGCCGGACTGGTCCAGCTATTCCGGCACGCAGCCGGACGTGCTCGCCCCCGGCGTGTCAGTCGAGTCGCTGAGGGACCCCGGCTCGGTCATCGACCAGCAGAACCCGACCGCCCGAGTGGGTGACAGCTACTTCCTCGGCACGGGCACCTCGATGTCAACCGCTCTCACCGCCGGCGCGGCCGCCCTCATCGTGGCTGACAATCCGACCGCCACGCCGAACCAGGTCAAGCAGGCGCTGGTCCAGACCGCGGGCCGGGCGTTGGTCGGCCACGCCGGGCCGGTCGACGTGGCGGCGGCGGACGGCACGGCCGCGACCTTGGCGCCCGGTAACGGGGCGCGCCCCGGCCGGTCGGCTTCTGCTCCCGCCGGGTTGGGCAACGGGTTCGGCCCCCCGGCCACGAATACCGTCCGGTGGGACACGGTGCGCTGGGACACGGTGCGCTGGGACACCGTTCGCTGGGACACCATCCGCTGGGACACGATCCGCTGGGACACCATCCGCTGGGACACCATCCGCTGGGACACGATGCGTTGGGAAGACGAGGGATGGGGTTGACCGAGTCCACCCCCGGGGCGGTGCCCCAGCAGACGGTGCCGCCGACCATGGTCGGCCTGGTGGCTGCGAACCTGGCGGTGGTCGCCGTGGCGGCGATGCTCCACCTCGGTGCCCGCCGGCCGTTCGCCTGGCCGGAGTTCGTGGGGTTCAGCCTGGCGTTCGGAGCGGTGACCTTCCTCCCGATGCGGCTCCACTTCAGCCAGCACCGGGCGACGTTCACGCTCACCGACGGCGTGTTGGTCGGGGCCCTCTTCCACCTCGGCGGTGTCTGGCCGGCCCTGGCCGCCGCCTCCGGCGAAGCCCTGCACTTCGCCATCAAGCGCACGCCCACCATGAAGGCGCTCTTCAACGTGGCCAGCCAGGCCGGGGCGGCGGCGGCCGCAGCGGTGGTCTTCGCAGCCACCGCGCGTGGCTCCTCCGG
>DATGAX010000506.1:0-3117 GCA_035312965.1 Acidimicrobiales bacterium | reverse complement strand
AGATCTACGCCGCCGGGGCCGGCCGCTTCGCCCGCATATTCATCGGCTCGACCCCCGGTTACGTCCAACCCGGGGCGACGGTGGAGGACGTGGCGACGAACTGGAATTCCATCAACGACGAGTCCGGCTACACGGTGCCGAAGGACCTGATGTCGTGGTCGGAGGCGTTCCTCGACCACCTACTCCTCTAGGAAGTCCGGTTCTTCGGCCACCAGCACGTCGTAGAGGGGTTGGAACTGAATCCAACCGACCTTGGAACCGCCGGTCTGCGTGGCCGTGAGCTCGGCTATCTCGGGCCGGATCAGGACCGGTGTCCCGGCCGCTTCGGCGAGCAGCTGGGCCTGGCAGCTGTGCTCCATCGTCACGAACCACCAGGCCGCCTCGTCCACCGACCGGCCGACCGTGAGGAGACCGTGGTTGGCCAGGATGGCGGCTTTGCAGGAGCCGAGGGCGTGGGCGATGCGCTTGCCCTCCTCGATGTCGAAGACGGCGCCGGTGTAGTCGTCGAATACGGCGTGGTCCTGGTAGAAGGCGCAAGCATCCTGGGTGAGGGGGTCGAGAGGCCGGCGCAGGGTCGACCAGGCCTTGCCGTACATCGAGTGCGAGTGGGCGGCGGACACGACATCCGGGCGGGCGGCGTGGATCTGGGAGTGGATGACGAACGCGGCCTGGTTGAGCGGCCAGTCGCCCTCGACGACCCGGCCCTCGTGGTCGACCAGCATCAGGTCGCGGACGCGGATCTGGCGGAAGGCCATGCCGAGGGGATTGACCCAGAAGTGGTCGGTCAGCTCCGGGTCGCGGGCGGTGATGTGGCCGGCGGTGCCTTCCTCGAAGCCGAGCTTCCCGAACAGGCGGAAGGCGGCGGCCAGCCTCTGCTTGCGGTGCCTCCGCTCGTCCTCCACGTGGTCGAACTTCGGGAAGCGGTGGGGCACGCGGTCGGACGGCAAGTCGGTCATTCTACGAGCGTCCACGGGTGTCAGGTCCCGGCCAGTCGTCGGGCCGCGGCCAGGATCTCGGCCCGGCCCGGCAACCAGGCCTGCTCCAGCTCCGGGGCGTAGGGCGGCGGCGTGAAGGCCGCCCCGACCCGCTCGATCGGGGCGTCCAAATCCCAGAACGCCTCCTTGGCGACGGTGGCTGCGATCTCGGCGCCGATCCCGAAGGGTACGACCGCTTCATGGGCGATCAACAGCTTCCCGGTCCTCCGGACCGACGTCAGGATCGCCTCGTGGTCGAGCGGGCTGACCGTACGCAGGTCGATGACCTCCGCTTCGATGCCCTCGCCGGCCAGGTCGCCAGCGGCCGCCAGCGCCTCGTGCACCATCCGCGACACCGAGACGACCGTGACGTCAGAACCTTCCCGGACGGTTGCGGCCTCCCCGATCGTGACGATGTGGTCGTCGGGCGGTTGCGGCCCCTTCATGCCGTAGAGGAGCCGGTTCTCGATGAACACGACCGGGTTGGGGTCCCGGATGGCGCCCCGCAGCAGGCCGTATGTGTCCGCCGGCGTGCTCGGCATGACGACCGTCAGGCCGGGGATGTGGGCGAGGAGCGCTTCGAGGCTCTGCGAATGCTGGCTGCCCGACGACCGACCGGCGCCGAACTGGGTCCGCACCGTCAGCCCCATGACCGCCGACCCACCGGTCATGAACGGCATCTTGGCCGCCTGGTTGAGCAGCTGGTCCAGGCAGACGCCGAGGAAGTCCAGGTACATGACCTCGACCACGGGGCGCAGGCCGGCCATGGCCGCGCCGACCGCCATGCCGACGATGGCCGTCTCCGAGATCGGGGTGTCCCGCACCCGGTCGCCGTAGACGTCGCGCAGGCCCCGGGTCAGGCCGAAAACGTTGCCCCCGACCCCGACGTCGACGCCGGCCACGAACACCCGCTCGTCTGCGCCCAGCTCGGCGTCCAGGGCGGCCCGGATGGCGTCCATGGTGCGGTAGACGGGTGCGCCTTCGGGGGCGGGTCCGCCTTCGGGGGCGGGTCCGCCTTCGGCGGCGGGGGCGGGAGGGCGGTCGCGCACGACGTAGTCGAAGAGCGTGGCGGGAGCCGGGGCGGGCATGGCGCGGGCCCGGTCAACGGCCTCGTCGAGCGCGGCCGACACCCCGGCCGCCATCTCGTCGAGCGTGATTGCGGGGACCCCATCGGATTCGAGCCGGCGGCGGTGTACGACGATCGGGTCGCGCTGCTTCCACTCCTCGAGCTCCTCAGGCGCCCGGTAACGCTGCGGGTCCCCCTCGTAGTGGCCGTGCCAACGGTAGGTGGCGGCCTCGACGACGGCCGGCCCGCGCCCGGCCCGCGCCTTCTCGACCAGCTCGCTCATGACGGTGGCGGTCGCCACCACGTCGTTGCCGTCGACCGCCGTGTACGGGATGGCGTAGCCCGCGGCGCGCGCTTCGAGCGGGGCAGCCTGCTGGGAGGCGGTGGGTGAGAACTCGGAGTAGCCGTTGTTCTCGCAGAAGAAGATCACCGGTAGCTTCCACACAGCGGCCAGGTTGAGGGCCTCGTGGAAGGCGCCCTGGGCGACCGCGCCGTCGCCGAAGAACGCCACCGCCACCCCTCCGTCGCCGCGGAGCTGGGCCGCGGTGGCGGCGCCGGCGGCGATCGGCAGGCCGGCGCCCACGATGCCGTTGGCCCCGAAGATCCCGAGCTTCGGGTCGGCGATGTGCATCGAGCCGCCCCGACCGCGGTTGGTGCCCTCGTCGCGACCCATCAACTCGGCGAACATGCCCAAGGGGTCGAGCCCCTTGGCCAGGCAATGGCCGTGGCCGCGGTGGGTGGATGTGATGACATCGTCGGCAGCCAGCGGCCAGCACGCCCCGACGGCGGCGGCCTCCTGTCCGATCGACAGATGCACGAATCCCGGCACCTCGCCGTCCCGGTAGAGGCCGGAGACCCGCTCTTCGAAGCCCCGGATGAGAAGCATCCTCCGGTACATCTCCAGCCCCTCCGCCTCCGTCACATCATCTACTGTACTGATCGGTACAACACATGACCGATCCGATGCCAATCCCCATCTCGTTTCCGGCCGCAGGTGACGTAGCGGGCAAGCGGGTGATGATCACGGGCGCCGGCCGCGGCCTGGGCCGCCTGCTGGCGCACGCCTTCTCCGCCGCC
>DATGAX010000505.1:0-2650 GCA_035312965.1 Acidimicrobiales bacterium | reverse complement strand
GCCGCCCTTGCCGCGGCCGACGCCTTCCATCTCCGCCGAGCATCCCGGAGCATCTCGTGAGCCTTCCGTCCTCCGCTTCCCCGCCGCCGTCCCCCGCCTCCCGCCTGATGCGGGGCTACGGGCCGCTGTTCGCCTTCGCCGTCCTCTTCCTGCTCATGGCCGCCCTCATCCCGACGGTCGGGCCCGAGATCAGGACGGTCGCCGCGGCCGGCCCGGCCTCCGCCGGGCCCGGCGGAGCCGCGCCCGGCGCCACCGCCGGCGACGGCAGCCCGTCCGGCACCGACGCCTACGCACCCGGCGCGCCCGACAGCGGCGCCGGCACGACCACGGGGTCGGGGCCGGCGGCCGTGCGGGGCGCCGCCGGGAACGGCGGGGCGGCCCGCACCGGCAACGGCACCAGCGCCGGCGCCACCGGAGCGGCGGCGGGCGCGGCCGCCACCGCCGCCGGCGGCAAGACCGCCGCCGCTCCGCCCCGCGTCGGCGCCTGCGCCAACCGCAAGGTCCAGGTATCGGGCGATCCGTACTCTCCGCCCTGCATCGCCTTCTCGGGCGACAACGGCGGCGGTACCTACCGGGGCGTCACGCCCACCGACATCGTGATCTCGGCCCGCCTGGCCGGGCTTCCCGACTTCTCCGCCGCCCCCAGCGACAACGGCCCGTCCGCCACCTTCTCGGTCAAGCCCGAGGAGATCAAGCGGACGCTCGAGGGCCTGGCCGACTACTTCAACTCCCGCTTCCAGTTCTACGGCCGCAAGATCAAGCTCGTCTTCTTCGACGGGAAGGGCAACTTCCAGACCGAGCTCCAGGGCGGCGGCCAGGAGGCGGTCGAGGCCGACGCCGTCAAGGCCGCCGAGGAGATCAAGGCCTTCGCCGACATCATCGCCATCAGCGCGCCCTACGCCGATGCCCTCGCCCGCCGGGGCGTCCTCAGCTTCGGGGCGCCGTTCATGTCGGCCGAATGGCTCCAGGGCCGGCGGCCCTACGCCTGGAGCCCGATGGTCGACTGCACGTTCATCCAACAGACCGTGAGCGACTACATGGTCAAGCGCCTGATCGGCAAGCCCGCCCGATACGCCGCCGGCGACCTCAAGGGGAAGCCCCGCACCACGGCCGTCATCGCCCCGGAGAACCCCTGGTACCAGCAGTGCGTCGACGCCGGCGAGAAGGTGCTCAAGGCGGCCGGCCACCCCGACCAGGACCGCATCGCCTACAAGCTCGACTTCAACACGCTGTCGAACCAGGCCGCCAGCGTCATCGCCAAGCTGAAGAGCGAGAAGATCACCACCGTCGTGTGCGGCTGCGACCCCGCCTTCCCGATCTTCCTCACGTCGAAGGCCCAGGAGCAGGGCTACTCGCCGGAGTGGATCATCACCGGCGCCGGGTTCATCGACCTCGACATCCTCGGCCAGCTCTACCAGCAGGACCAGTGGTCCCACTCCCTCGGCGTGAGCTTCATCGGGCCGCTCCAGCCGCTGCGGGCCACCACCGGCTACAACGCGTTCAAGATCGCCCGGCCGAACGAGGAGCCGTCGAACCTCGTCGACATCCTCTACTACCAGCTGTACATGCTGGCCATCGGCGTCCAGGAGGCGGGGCCCCAGCTGACGCCCGAGACGTTCGAGCGGGGCATGTTCGCCTATCCCGGCGGCTTCGGCCCGGCCGGGACGTGGAAGTTCACGCCCGGCCGCTACACGCCCACGCAGGACGCCCGGGAGATCTACTGGGACCGCAACGCCATCTCGCCGCAGAACAAGCAGAAGGGCTCCTACGTCGAGACCATGCCGGGCCGGCGCTTCCGCCCCGGTGACTGGCCCGCCACCGACACCGCCGTTCCCGAGCGGTGACGCGCCGCCTCCGGCCGCTGCTCGTGGCGGCCGCGTTCCTGGCCGGCTGGCCCCTCGCCGCCGCGCTGCTCCCCCACGGCGCCCCGATCGGGGTCGTGCTCACCGGCGTGGTGCTCGGGACGGCCGACGGCCTGCTGGCGATCGGGCTGATCCTCATCTACCGCACCAACCGGATCGTCAACTTCGCCCAGGGATCGCTGGGCTCGGTGGCCGGTCTGTTCGGCGTCGAGCTGTACCTCCACTCCCGCTGGAACTACTTCGCCGCCATGGGCGTCGGGGTGGCGCTGGGCCTGGCTCTCGGCGGGATCGTCGAACTGCTCGTGATCCGGCGCTTCGCCCGGTCGTCGCGCCTCGTCCTCACCGTGGCCACCATCGGCCTGGCCCAGGTGCTGGGCGGGATGGAGCTGCTCCTCCCCGAGCTGTTCCACGCCCACGGCGGCCCTCTCGGAGGGTTCCGCTCCCCGATCCACATCGAGATCCACATCGATCCCGTCGTCTTCACGGGTGGTCACATCCTGATCATGGCCGTGGTGCCGGTGGTCATCGCCGCGCTGGCGTGGTTCCTCGGCCGCACCGACGCCGGCATCGCCATGCGGGCGGCGGCCGAGAACCTCGACCGGGCCAGGCTTTTGGGGATACCGGTGGCCAGGCTGTCGACGGTGGTGTGGATCGTCGGCGGCGGCCTCTCGGCGCTGACCTATGTCCTCACCGTGCCCACCAAGGGCGCGGTCCCGACCGGGCTGGCCGGGCCGGGTCTGCTGCTGCCGGCGCTGGCGGCAGCGGTGCTGGCCCGAATGGAGTCGCTC
>DATGAX010000504.1:0-2213 GCA_035312965.1 Acidimicrobiales bacterium | reverse complement strand
AGCCCCACCACCACCAAGCAGACAGCCACCCAGATCCTCGCTTACTCGTTGCTAGTGGCGGCGGTGTCGCTGGTCTTCGGCTGGACCGCCGGCATGGGCGCGCTCTACTGGGCCAGCGCCGGCGTGCTCGGGGTGGTCTTCTGCGCGATGGCGTTCCGCCTGTGGCACGTACCAACCGAGGCGAACGCCATGCGCCTGTTCCGCTGGTCGATCACCTACGTCACGCTCCTGTTCGTGGCGATGGCAGCCGACCAGCTCATCTTCCGCTGAGCGTCACTCCCACCGGAACAACCGTGAGGCCAGCAGCGGGGCGGCCACCGCCCACACCGCCAGCACCACCCACGCCCGGGTGGGGACCGACGCCCCGGCGGTGAGGGCGCCGTGGAGGGCGTCGGAGAAGGCTCCCGCCGGAAGGGCCCGGGCCACGTCCCTCAGGCCGGTAGGGAGTTTGGACAAAGGGAAGAGCATCCCGCCGAGCAGCAGCATCAGGAGGTAGAGGCCGTTGGCGGCGGCCAGGGTGACCTCCGCCCTCAACGAGCCGGCCATCAACAAGCCGAGGCCGGAGAACGCCGCGGTGGCCAGCACCACCGCCGGCACGGCCAGCCCGCCCGACCCCCCGGGGTGCCATCCGAGGAGAAGCCCCACCACCACCAGCACCGCCACCTGGGCCAGCTCGACGGCGGCGACCGAGGCGATCTTGGCCGTCAGGAGCCGCCCCCGGCCGAGGGGGGTGCTACCGAGCCGCTTGAGCACGCCGTACTGGCGCTCGAAGCCTGAGGCGATTCCCAAGCTCACCATGGCCGTCGACATGACGGCGAGGGCGAGGACGCCGGGGGTGAGGAACTGCACGGGGTGGCGCACCCCGGCCGGTTTGGGCAGCACGTCGACGAGGGAGAAGAAGACGAGCAGGCCCACCGGGATGGCCACGTTGAGCAGGACCGAGTCGCCCCGCCGGGCCGTGAGCCGGAGCTCGGCCGCCAGCTGTGCCCGCCACGCCCTCAACCCTCCTCCCCGTCGGCGGTGAGGCGCAGGAAGACGTCTTCCAGCCGGGCGCCGGAGCGCAGGTCGCCGACCGTCACGTCGCGCTCGGCCAACCATGCGGTCAGCCGGGCCACCATGGCCGGATCGCCCCCTCCGGCGACGCGGTAGTCGCCCGGGCCGGCCTCGGCGACCGGCGCGCCGAGGGTGCCTCCGAGAGCGGCGGTGTCGAGTCCCGGCGGGGCGGTGAAGCTCAAGCCGGGCAACGCCGGATCGGACGTCACCAGGTCGGCCGTGGTGCCCGCGGCCACCACCCGTCCCCGGTGCATGATGACGATGCGATCCGCGATCCGCTCGGCTTCCTCCAGCTCGTGCGTGGTTATCAGCACCGCCACGCCCCGGGCGCGCAGGTCGGCGATTTGTCCTCTGATGGCCAACCGTCCGGCCGGGTCGACGCCGGCCGTCGGCTCGTCCAGGAAGGCGACGTCGGGGCGGCCTACCAGAGCCAGGGCCATCGACAGCCGCTGCTGCTCGCCACCGGACAGCCGGCGCCAGGGAGTCGCCGACACGCCGCCCAGGTCCAACCGGTCGAGGAGGTCGCCGGGAGGCCATGGGTCGTCGTAGTAGGCGGCGAAGAGGTGCAGGGCCTCGGCCGGGCTCATGCCCGGGTACACGCCCCCCCGTTGCAGCATGACCCCGACGCGGCGGGTGAGCGCCCTGTGGTCGGCGGCCCGCGCCGGATCGAGACCCAGGACCCGCATCTGGCCGGCGGCCGGGCGGCGGTAGCCCTCGAGGGCCTCGACGGTGCTGGTCTTGCCCGCCCCGTTGCGGCCCAGCAGGGCCAGCACCTCCCCGGCGCCGACGGCCAGATCCACGCCGTCCACCGCCGTCCTGGACCCGTACCGGACGGTCAGGCCCATCGTCTCGATGGCGGGAGTCGCGGGGGGCACGGGCCCCCGACCGTACCGCCGGACAATATGTACGGGTGATCGAGGCCAGGAACCTCACGAAGCGGTACGGGCCGACGCTTGCCGTCGATGACCTCAGCTTCGACGTCCAGCCCGGCATGGTGACGGGGTTCCTCGGTCCCAACGGAGCGGGCAAGACCACGACGATGCGCATCGTGCTCGGGCTCGACCGGCCCGATGTCGGCTCCGTGACCATCGACGGGCGCCGCTTCCGGGACGCCCCCGTGCCCTTGCAGGAGATCGGTGCGCTGCTCGACGCCAAGGCCT
>DATGAX010000503.1:0-3381 GCA_035312965.1 Acidimicrobiales bacterium | reverse complement strand
CCCGGCGGCGTAGATCTCGCCGGTCACCGGGCACTCCTCGTGGGCCAGGTAGGCCACCATCGGCGCCACCTCATCCGAGGTCATCGCAGGCGAGCCCCGTCCCCCGGCCATCCGGGTGGCCGCCGCCGGGGCGATCAGGTTGACCTTGATCCCGACCGCCGTCCCGGCCAGGGCGGCGCTGCGGGTGAGGCCGATCACGGCCGCCTTGGCCGTGGCGTACGACGTGTTGCCGGCGAATCCGAACACCCCGCTGGACGTGGTGTTCACGATCCGTCCGAAGCCCGCCTGCGCCATGTGCGGCCACGCCGCCCGCATCGTGTGGAAGGCACCCATGGTGTGGACGGCCAGGTGCCGGGCCAGGTTGTCCTCGTCCACCTCGGGGAAGCCGGCCCACCGGACGATGCCGGCGTTGTTGATGAGGATGTCCAGCCGCCCGAAGGCCGACACGGCCGACTCGACCAGAGCCCCGGCCCCGTCTGCCTGTGAGATGTCGTGGGTGTCGGCCAACCCTCCGACCGCCGAGGCCACCTCGGCCGCCGGCGAGGCGTCCGACCCCGACCCGTCCATGGCGCCGCCCAGGTCGTTGACGACCAGGGACGCCCCTCGGGCCGCCAACAGCTCGGCGTAGGCCCGCCCGATCCCGCGCCCGGCCCCGGTCACCACCGCCACCCGGCCGTCGAAGCGGAACTCGCTCAGGCTGCCACCGGCGCCTTGAACCCGAGGAGGCCTCCGAGGGTCCCGCCGACGATGGCGTCGCGATCGGCCTCGGGGATGCCGGCGAACTGCTCGGCCATGAGCTGGCGGCTGCCCCGGAACGTCCCCTCGGCGTGGGGGTAGTCGTTGCCCCACACGATGGTTGACAGCCCCGTGATGTGCCGGCACGCCACCGCCACCGGATCGTCCTGGAACGACACGTGGAACTGCCGTTGCAGGTACTCGCTCGGCCGCAGCGGGTAGGGCCACTTCTCGTTGAGCCGGAACAGCTGGGCCATGTGCGGCTGGTCGGTCGGCGGTCGTTGGTCGTCCCAGTGGCCCAGCCACCAGTCCGAGTCCTGGCCGATGCCGGCGGTCCAGCACTTGTCCATGGCGCCGACCAGCGACGGGAGCCAGTGGGCGTTGAACTCGATGAGGGCGAAGTGGAGGTCGGGGTAGCGCTCGGCCACCCCGCCACCGATCAGCTCGCATATCACCTGCTGCGGGACGATCGTGCTGTAGATCGACTGGGTGATCATGCGCTTGGACGCCGACTTCCCGGTGACGGGCTGATTGACCTGCGCCGCGTTGTCCATGACGACCTTGAGCGTCGTCGACTCCGGGTCGTTGACCTTGACGCCACCCGTCTGGGTGTGGATGAACACGTGGACCCCGTTGGCCGAGGCGGCCGCCCAGACCGGGTCGTAATCGCGGGAGTAGTACGGCTTCGGCGGAACGGCCGGGAGGAGGATGGCCCGGAACCCGGCCGCCGCCACCCGCTCGATCTCGGCGACCGCATCCCCTGTGTCGGTGATGGGCACCGGGGCGGTAGGCGCCAGCCGGTCGAAGTACGGCGTGAAGCGCTCGACGATGTAGTCGTTGTAGACCCGGGCGTGGGCCATCGACAGTTCGTGGTCGTCGGAGTACAGCCCGAACAGCGACAGGTTGGGGTGCATCACACCGACGTCCACGCCGTCCGACGCCAGGTCCTCGATGATCAGCTCGGGATCGCCTTCGGGCGTGCGGCCGCCGGTCTGGCGGTAGCGCGAGATGGTCCAACCCTCGAACCCCGGGGTGTGCAGGCGCCGGAAGACCCGGGCTCCGCCCTCCACTAGGGGTTCGATCTCGAAGTCCTCTTCCCACACACCCCGCTCCCGCAGGTGCTTGGGAAGCCGGGTGATGAAGAGATCGGTGGGTTCGAGGATGTGCCCGTCGGCGGAGACCACGAACGGCTTGTCAGGCATGTGCGGTCCTCCCGTGGATCGTACCGATCGGTACATTATCGTGGATGCGATGACGAGGCGATGGCAGCGACGGCCCCCCGGTTCGACGTGGGGCGATTGGGGCGAGGATGACCAGCTGGGCCGCATCAACCTTATGACGCCGGCCAAGGTCCTCGAAGGGGCGCGGGAGGTCCAGGCCGGCATCAGCTTCTGCTTGAGCCTCCCGCTCGACTATCCGGGCGGGACGGCGCTCAACCAGCGGCGGCACCCCCCGGTGATCAGCCCGACCGAAGACATGAACGGCGCGCCGGCGACGTTCTACAACGTCCACATGAGCGAGATGGCGGACTGGGGCGACGCCCGGTACGTCGATGTGTGGGCCGACGACGTCGTCACCCTCGCCCTCCAGTACTCGACCCAGTGGGACTCCCTGGCTCACGTGGGTGCCGAGTTCGACGCCGACGGCGACGGGGTGGAGGAAGCCGTGTACTACAACGGGTTCCGTCCCGGCAGAGACCTGGTCGGGCCGCAGGACGACGCCCGCGGTGACGGCAGCGCCAACCGGGCCTTCGCCCACCATCTGGGATTGGAGCACATGGCGTTCCATGGCGTGCAGGGAAGAGGTGTCCTTGTGGACCTGGCCCACCACCTGGGCCACGAGTGGAAGGGGGTGGACCGCAAGACGCTCGTGGAGATCATGGCCGCCGATGGGGTGGTGGTCGAACCGGGCGACGTGGTGCTGCTGCACACCGGCTTCGCCACCAAGGTGCTGGAGTGGGGGCGCCATCCCGATCCGGTGCAGATTCACCGGATGTGCTCCTGGCTCGACGCCCGGGACGAGTCGTTGCTCGAGTGGATCGCCGACTCGCAGATCTCTGCTCTGGTGGCCGACAACTATGCGGTCGAAGGGATGCTGGGTCGGGATCGGGACCCGAGCCGGCACCCGTTCCTGCCGATCCACCATCTGTGCCTGTTCAAGCTCGGCGTCCCGCTGGGCGAGCTCTGGTACCTGCACGAGCTGGCGGCCTGGCTGCGCCAGCACGGCCGCAACCGGTTCCTGCTCACCGCCCCGCCGCTTCGGCTCCCGGGGATCGTGGGGTCGCCGGTGACCCCGATCGCGACAGTCTGAAGGCCGCGTAGCCCGTAGCCTTGGCCCGGGCGAACTCCTTCAGGAGCTTGGGCCGTCCGGCCGCGTTCAAGAGGTACCGGCCCGGCTTGCCCGGGATGTTGCCACCCACGTACTGGCCGATCGTGCCGAACGGCGTTTCCGCCGCCGCCCGGTCGACCATCGCCGTCCAGCGGTCGACCGCCTCCTCGGTCGGCTCGATCACCTCGAAGCCCCGGTCTCTGGCGTGCACGAGGACGTCGGTCACGAAGTCCACTTGATCGCCGTTGTACCGCGGGTTGTTGCCGGCCGCGGCGTGGGGCCCGCCCGGGAAGAAGAGGTTCGGGAAGCCGGCCGTCT
>DATGAX010000502.1:0-8658 GCA_035312965.1 Acidimicrobiales bacterium | reverse complement strand
GCCGGATCGCGGTACACCGATCCGGGGGCCGGGCCCCAGGCCGCTTCGACGGCGGCGGCCGCGCCGGGCGGGACCTCCTGCCACCACCGCTCGTAGTCCGTGGCGCCCCAGCGCCCGGGCGCCTGGCGCAGCTGGTCGTCGGTGAGGGTGGCCTCCTCGTACGCGAAGGCGTCTATCAGTTCGGCCATGAGGGCGTCGCCACTGTCCGGTATGCGGTCGATCCGGTATCCGGCCGCTCGCATGGCTTCGAGCAGGGCCACGACCGAGGCCGGCGTGTCGAGGGCGACGGCGTTGCCGATGCGGCTGCGCCGGGTGGGATAGGCGGACATGACGATGGCCACCCGGCGCTCGGCGACGGGGATGCTCCGCAGCCGGGCCAGGCGCAGAGCGGTCCCGGCCACGCGGCGGACCCGGTCGGGGACGGTGCGGTAGGCGGTCACCGCGGTGCCGAGTGAGTCCCCTTCGTCGACGACTTCGTTGAAGGAAAAAGGGACCGACACGATGCGCCCGTCGAATTCCGGGATGGCGACCCGCATGGCGACGTCCACCGGCGACAGCCCGGCGGTGGAGGCCTGCCAAGCGGAGCTGGGGCTCGTGGCGGTGATGGCCTGGAGCACCGGGACGTCGAGGACGCCGAGGGCGGAGGCGTCCCAGGCCAGGCCGTCGTCGGCCGCGGTGCCCGACACCAGGACGGTCGTGATGGCGGCGGCGGGGCGGAGCTGTTCGAGCAGGTCGAGCGCCTCCACCCGGCCGTCGTGGTCGGGGCGGAGGGAGTAGGCCCACACCGCCACGGCCCGGCCCCCGAGGTCCTCTATGGCCCCGCAGAGGTCCTCGACGAACAACGTGTTCCCCGCGATCAGATGGGCCCGGTAGAACAGCACGGCGACCAGTGGTCCGTCGCCCGCCGCCGTCTCGTACAGCACGCCCGTGGTGGGCACCGCGGCGGGGGGCTCGAAACCGAAGCCGGTCATGGCCACGGTGTCGGACACGAACCGCAGCATCTGCTCCATGTTGGGGAGGCCTCCGTGCACCAGGTATTCGAAGGCCTGGGCCACGGTCGCGCTGGGGACGGTCGACGCCGCGGTCATCTCGGCGTCGGGTGCGGCCTCGCCGCCGAAGGCCAGAAGGGGGACGCCGGCGTTGGCGGCCTGCTGGGCCAGCGCGGCCAAACCGGGCCACGCCGCGGCGCCGCCCAGCAACCGCACCATGACGATGCCGACGCCGTCGAGGGACGGCGGGTGGGCCAGGGCGGACGGGTCGGCCGCCCGGATCTCCGGGAAGTCGGCCGGCATGCCCTCGACGATCGAGCGCAGGGCGAGCAGCTCGGTCGGGGCGTTGGACAGATACAGGATCACCGCGCCGCCTCCTTGACCAGGGTGAGCACGGCGTCGGCGTCGAGGTGGGCCTCGATGGCGTCGGCCAGGCGGTCGAAGCGGTCCTCGCGGGCCCGGTGGAACGAGAACCGCTCGTCCGGGGCCCACTCCACCCCCGCCGCGTCGGCCACTGCCGACAGAAAGGAACGGCGGAAGGCGTCGTGCTCGAACAGGCCGTGGACGCTGGTGCCCCGGACCCGACCGGTCGGATCGGCGGCCCCTTCCGGGCCGTACGTCAGCTGTACCCACGGCCGGACCGGCGCGGTCCGGCCGTGGTGGATCTCGTAGCCGGCCACCGGCCGGCCGCACGCCGTGCCCTCCACCGTCCGGGTCACCTTCTCCTCGTCGAAGGTGGTCGACACCGGCAGCAGGCCCAGACCGGCGACCGGCTCGGCCCGGCGCGCCTCGACGGGATCGACGATCGTCTCCCCCAACATCTGGAAACCGCCGCATATCCCCAGCACGGTCGCCCGACCGCCCCGGGCCAGGGCATCGACCGCGTCGGCCAGGCCGTGCTCCCGCAGCCAGTCCAGATCGGCCACCGTGGCCTTCGAACCGGGCAGCACGAGCAGATCGGGGCGGCCGAGATCGCCGGCCCGGTCCACGAGTCGCAGCCGCACCCCCGGCTCGAGCGCGAGGGCCTCGAGATCGGTGAAGTTGGAGATCCGGGGCAGGCGGATGGCGGCCACGTCGAGGGCGGCGGGGCCGCGGTGGCCGTAGTGGGCCAGCGCGAGAGAGTCCTCGGCGTCCAGGCCCAGGCCGTCCATCCAGGGCAGGACCCCGAGCGTCGGTATCCCGGTGCGCCGGTGCAGCTCGTCGAAGCCCGAGCCGAGGAGGCCGGGATCGCCTCGGAACTTGTTGATGACGAAGCCGCGGACGGCCGAGGCCAGGTCGGGGGGCAGGAGCGCCACCGTTCCGAAGAGCGCGGCGAAAACGCCGCCGCGTTCGATGTCGCCCACCAGCACGGCGGGGAACCCGGCGTGGGCGGCCACCCGGAGGTTGGTGATGTCGCGCGCCAGCAGGTTGATCTCGGCCGGGCTGCCGGCGCCCTCGCAGATCACCGCGTCATAGGTGGCCCTGAGATGATCGAGCTGCTCGGCCACGACCGGCCACAACCGCTCCTTGGCCTCCTGGTAGGCGGCGGCGTCCATGGTCGCCCAGGGACGGCCCATCACGACCACCTGGCTGATGCGGGGCCCGGACGGCTTCAGCAGTATCGGGTTCATGGCCACCTCGGCCGCCACCCCGGCCGCCGCCGCCTGGGCCGCCTGGGCCCGCCCGATCTCGTGGCCGGCTGCAGTGACGGCCGAGTTGAGCGCCATGTTCTGGGCCTTGAACGGCGCCACCCGCAGGCCGCGCCGGGCCAGCAGGCGGCACAGGCCGGTCACCAGGGTGGACTTGCCGGAGTCGCTGCCCGTCCCGCACACCATCAGCCCGCCCGCCGTCACAGGGCCGCCTCCAGCCGCTCCAGGCCGTCGGGGCCGGGCACCGCGATGCGGACCGTCCCCGGCATCCCGAACGACGCGCAGTCCCGCACGCAGACGGCGGCGGCCGCCAGCCGGTCGCGCAGACCGGGCGAGTCGACCAGCACCCAGTTCGCGTCGGACGGCTCGGGCCGGTAGCCGCGGGCGGTCAGGAGGCCGATCAGGTCGGCCCGCAGCTCGGCCACCGCGGCCGCCCACTTGGGCAGGTCCACCGGGGCCAGGAGGTCGGGCAGGGCGGCGCAGGCCGGGCCGTTGACCGACCAGGCCGGCCGGCGCCGGCGCAGCTCCTCCGCCGTGGCGCCGTCGGGGCACAGCACGTACCCGAGGCGCAGCCCGGGACAGGCCAGCAGCTTTGTGAGCGAGCCGAGCACGACGCTTCCAAGGCGGCTGTCGCGGCGCGTCCACGTGCCGGTGGCGAGGGGCCAGAAGGCTTCGTCCCATACCGCGGCCCGCGCTCCGGCCGGCGCCAGGCGCCCGGACGGGTTGTGCGGGTTGGAGCGCCACCGCGGCGCCCCGGCGCCCACCCGGGCCAGATGGCGGCGGTACAGCGAGAAGTCCGGGTCCTCGACCCACCCTTCCGGGCGCAGCCCGGCCACCAGCGCGATGGCCTCGGCCCCGCCGTTGGTCAGTAGCAGGGCGGCCGGGTCCACCCCCATCACGTCGGCCAGCACCTGCTCGGCCCGCGCCGGATCGGGGTAGGCCCGCACCGCGTCCAGGTGGGCGGCGACGACGGGTACGGGATCGGGCGCCACCGGGTTGAGGCTGGCCGACAGGTCCAGCACGTCCGCCGGGTCGATGCCCAGGTGGGCGGCCAGGCGCCTGCCGTCGCCGCCGTGCGGGCCGGGGACGGGCGCCGTCACGGCCGGCGGGCCGCCGCCGCGGCCGCGGCCGTGGCGATGAGGGTCGCGCCGGCGGCGACGGTCACGTCGCGGCTGAGCCGGCAGGCGGCCCGGATGTCGGGGGTGGTGGGGGCGGGGCCCCACCCGAGGGGGGCGCGGGTCTCGGTGCGGCCGGCGTAGTGGTTGACCCCGCCCAGGCGGACCCCGAGGGCGGCGGCGAAAGCCGCCTCCACCACTCCGGCGTTGGGCGAGGGATGGGCCGGAGCCTGGGCCCGGACGGCCCGTCGTACCGCCGCGGCACGGCGGGGCCGGACGGCGGCGACGAGGGCGGCGGTGATGCGGGCCGGCAGCCAGTTCGCCACGTCGTCGGCCCGGGCCGAGGCCCAGCCGAAGCGCTCGTAGCGGCCGTTGTGGTGACCCACCATCGCGTCGAGGGTGTTGACGGCCCGGTAGGCCAACACCCCGGGCGCCCCGGCCGCGGCGGCCCACACGAGGGGGGCGGTGACCGCGTCGACCGTGTTCTCCGCCACCGACTCCACCGCGGCGCGGCACACCCCGGCCTCGTCCAGGTCGGCGGTCTCCCGGCCGACCAGGCGGCCCACCTGCTCCCGGGCCCGGACCAGGTCGCCCTCCTCGAGGGCGCCGGCCACGTCACCGGCCGCCTCGAGCAGGCTGCGGCCGGCCACCGAGACGTACGTCGCAGCCACCACTGCACCGCGCCCGGTCCGGCGCGACAGTGCCGCCCCGAGCCCGGCCGCCGCGCCTGTCCCTAGCGCCGCGTACGCCACGCCGGCCTGGCGCCGGTCGGCCCACAACCGTGGCTCCAGCGACTCCATGGCCTTCCCGAAGGCGGCCACCGGATGCCACGGGTCGGGCGGCTCGCCCAGCAGCCGGTCGGCGACCAGCCCGGCGCACACCGCCACCGGCCGCCCGGCCCGGGTCGCCGTCACCACCGGGCCGCCGCCACGAGCAGACCCACCGTCTCGGCGACGAGCACCTCGGCGCCCAGCACGTCGCCGGTGAACCCTCCGATACGCCGCTCGGCCAGTACCTCGACCGCGCCGGCGCCCACCAGGGCAGCCGCCCACGCCGCCAGTCCCGGCCCCAGCCGCCAGCCCGCGGCCAACGCCGCCGACCCGGCCAACCCGGCCGCCGTCAACGCCCAGCGGGGTGGGCCGGACAAGGCGGCGGCCAGGCCGCCGTCGGGGCGGGCGTGGGGCCGGACCCGCGCCACGGCCGCGACCACGGTGCGGGACAGGCACCACAGTCCCCCGAGCAGCAGGATGCCGGGGCGCACGGCCGCCAGCGCGGTGAACCGCAGCAGCAGGACGGCCCCGGCCGCCCCGACCCCGAACGCCCCGGCTTCCGGAGCGGCCATGGCGGCCAGCCGCCGCGACCGCTCCAGCGGTGGGAGAAGGCCGTCGGCGCTGTCCACCAGGCCGTCCAGGTGCAGCAGTCCGGTCACACCCAGGTCGGCCGCCACGACCAGGGCGGCGCCCACTGCGGCGGGCCAGATCCGATCGGCGCCCCACCAGAGGCAGCCGAGCGCCAACCCGATGGCGGCGCCGACGGCCGGGAACCAGTCCAGCGTCCGGGCGTCGGGCCGGGTACCCCGGCCCACGACGGTGAGGAAGGCCACCGCGGCGCGCAACTCAGCCGACCGGGCCCAGGGCCAGGGGGCGGCCGGCGACGACGAGGTAGGCGGCGTCGGCGATGCGCGAGACGGCCTGGTTGACCTCGCCCAGGGCGTCGCGGAAGCGGCCGCCCTCCGTTGTCGAGGGGTGCACCGCCAGCCCCACCTCCTCGCTCACCACCACCGTGTGACCGGGACGGGAGGTGAGGGCATGGCAGAGTCCCTCTTTGTCCGCCTGGAAGTCCTCGAAGCCGACGACCCACGTGCCCAAGGAGTCGATCAGCAGCGTCGCCCCGCTCCTCTCCCCCTCCACGAAGCGCACCAGCTCCCGGCCCGGCTCGGCCGTCGCCCACTCCTCCGGGCGGCGGTCCCGGTGGCGGCGCACCCGCGCCTCGAAGTCCTCGTCGCCGCTCACCTCGGCCGTCGCCACGTACACCACCCGGGCGCCGCCCGCCGCCGCCAACCGCTCGGCGAACTCGGACTTGCCGCTGCGCGCCCCACCGATCACCAGCGTGATCATCGGGCTCGGCTGGTTGTCGGCAACGTCCACGCGTCCTTCCCGCAGGCAGGTCTCCTGGCTCCCGGATCCACTTCCCCCCGGCCTTCCCGCCCGACTGGGCCGTGGCCATGCGGTTGGGGGGTCGCTCCCCGGTCACAGTTGCGGGACAGCCCCGGATTCGCACCGGGTTCCCTGCTCTACGCCGCCGGAGCGTAGTCGCTTAACCTCCCCGGGGTGTCACGAGCCGAGTCGATCGTCCTGCTCAACACCGGCGACGGCAAGGGCAAGTCGTCGGCCGCCTTCGGCGTCATGTCCCGCGGCTGGGCCCGCGGCTGGCGGGTCGCCGTCGTCCAGTTCGTCAAGGGCGGCAAGTGGAAGACCGGCGAGCGCAAGCTGGCCGACCACCTGGGCGTCGAGTGGCACACCCTCGGCGACGGTTTCACCTGGGAGTCGACCGACCTGGACGAGACGGCGGCCAAGGGGCGCCACGCCTGGGAGGTGGCCGCGGCCAAGCTGGCCTCCGGCGACTACGACCTCCTCATCCTGGACGAGATCACCTACGCGGTGAAGTACGGCTGGGTGCCCGCCGCCGACGTGGCCGCCGGCATCCGGGACCGGGCCCCGGGCACCAACGTCGTCATGACCGGCCGGGGCGCCGCCCCCGAGCTCCTGGACGTGGCCGACACGGCCACCGAGATGGTGAAGCTCAAGCACGCCTACGACCGCGGCATCAAGGCCAAGAAGGGCATCGAGTACTGAGGGCCCCGGCCGGCGTCAGGTGACCCGGCCCGGCGGCGGGCTGGCCGGCAGCCCGGCCTCGAAGACCTCGGCCATCGCCTCGACGGCGTCGAAGCAGTCGACGTACCGGGTGTACAGCGGCGCCGGACCGAGGCGGATCACGTCCGGCGGCCGGAAGTCGCCGATGACCCGGGCCTGGTCGATGAGAACCCGACACCAGACCCACGCCTGCGGGTGGGCCACCGACACGTGGGCGCCCCGCCGATCGGGATCCCTCGGCGTCGTGACCCTGGCGCCGAGCGGGCCGAGCCGGGCGTCGGCCCGCTCGACGAGCAGGGCGGTCAGGCGCTGCGCCTTCTCCCAGAGCGCCGCCACGCCCACCTCTTCGATGACCGCCACGGCGGCGTCCACCGCGATCAGGCCCAGCACCCCCGGGGTGCCGGTCAGGTACGACGTCACGCCGGCCGCCGCCTCGTAGGCCGGCCCCATCCGGAACTGGTCGGCCTGGCCGAACCACCCCCAGATGGGCTGGGCCAGACGATCCTGGAGATCGCGCCGTACGTACAGGAACGCCGGGCTGCCCGGGCCCGCGTTCAGGTACTTGTAGGTGCAGCCGACGGCCAGGTCGGCCCCCCACTCATCGAGCTCGACCGGCACCGCCCCGGCGCTGTGGGCCAGATCCCACAGCACCAGTGCCCCCGCCTCGTGGGCCCGGGCCGTGATGCGCCGGCCGTCCAGGCGCAGCCCGTCGCGGAAGTCCACGTGCGACAGGCAGACCAGGGCGGTATCGCCGTCGATGGCGTCGAGCACGGCCTGCTCCGCGCCCTCCGGGCCGGGCCCGAGATCGACCGCCCGCACCGTGTGGCCGGCCCGGCCGGCCAGGCCCTGCAACACGTAGCGGTCGGTCGGGAAATCCCGGGCCGAGCCGACGATCACCCGCCGGCCCTCCTGGCATCCGAGCGCGGCCGACGCCAGCTTGTAGAGGTTGACCGTCGTGCTGTCGCAGACGAGCACCTGGCCGGCCGCGGCGCCGATCAGCCGGCCCACCCGGTCGCCCACCCGCGCCGGCAGGTCCACCCACTCGTCCCAGCCCCCCACCAGCCGGCTCCCCCACTGCCGCACGCCGTCGGCCACCGCGCCGGCGACCGCGGCGGGGAGGCGGCCCAGCGAGTTGCCGTCCATGTAGATGGGTTCCCCCTCGGTGGCGACGAACCGGTCCCGCCACCCTGCCAGCGGGTCCAGCTCGTCGAGGGATTCGGCGTCGGTGCGGTCCATCGCCCGGATCCTGCCGCAGCCGGTAATCCGTGTGCCGCCCGGGCCGCCCACTGCGACACTGGCGGCGTGCTCGAGTTGCAGGTGGTCGACGCCTTCACGAAGGACCCGTTCTCCGGAAACCCCGCCGCGGTCACGGTCCTGGACCGGTTCCCGCCCGACGACTGGATGGCAAAGGTGGCGCGCGAGATCAACCTCTCGGAGACTGCGTTCGCGGTCCGGCGGCCCGACGGCGACTTCGACCTGCGCTGGTTCACCCCTGCCGCGGAGGTGGATCTCTGCGGGCACGCCACCCTGGCCTCGGCCCACGTCCTCGGGGGGACGGCCCGGTTCCACACCCGCGGCGGCGTGTTGACCTGCCGCCCCGGACCGGACGGGACCATCGAGATGGACTTCCCGGCCGACCCGGTCCGGCCCGCCGACCTCGATCTGGATCTGCCGGGCGCCACCGTGCGCTTCACGGGACAGGGCCAGTTCGACTTCCTGCTCGAAGTCGCCGACGCCGCCTGGCTGCGCTCCTTCCGGCCCGACATCGGCGCCATCGCGGCGGCCAGCCCGGCCCGGGGGCTGATCGTCACCGCGGCCGGCGACGCCGAGGGCATCGACTTCGTGAGCCGATTCTTCGCCCCCAACGTCGGGATCGACGAGGACCCCGTCACCGGGTCGGCGCACTGCACCCTCGCCGGCTACTGGGCCGACCGCACCGGCCGCGCCGCCCTGACCGGCTACCAGGCCTCGGCGCGGGGCGGGACGGTGCGGGTGAGGATCGAAGGCGACCGGGTGGTGATAGCCGGTTGGGCGGTCACGGTCTCGGACATCC
>DATGAX010000501.1:0-5108 GCA_035312965.1 Acidimicrobiales bacterium | reverse complement strand
CCACGTGACGACCGTACCGGCGGCGGCGGGCGAGGCGCTGATCGGCCCGTTCGGGCCGGCACGGGGCCGCGTCTACCTGTCGATCGCCACGGGCACCGGGGGCACCGCGGCGGCGGAGGCGGCGGTGGCGGCGGTGGCCATGGTCATCGCCGAACGCCGGGTGCTGATGGAGGGCCCGGTCAACTTCCGCGACATCGGCGGTTACACCGGCCACGACGGGCGGGCCGTGCGCTGGGGCCTGGTGTTCCGCTCCGACGCCCTCCTGCTCAGCGACCGGGACGTGGAGGTCTTCGCCGGTCTGGGCATCCGCACCGTGTACGACCTGAGGTCGTCGATGGAGCGCGACTCCATCCCCAACCGGCTACCCGACGAGCGACGGCCCGAGGTGGTCGTGGTCCCGCTGGTGAGCGAGGACCCGGCGGCCAACCCCCTGGAAGCCATCGAAGCGGGCGACGGGGAGAACTTCCTCGAGCAGCTCTACATCCACATCCTCGAACGGTCGGCGGCCAACTTCGGTCGGGTGCTGGCCGGCCTGGCCCAGGCGGAGCGGCTGCCCGCCGTGTACCACTGCGCCGCCGGGAAGGACCGCACCGGGATGGTGTCGGCGGTGCTCCTGTCGATCCTCGGCGTGCCGCTCGACGACATCCTCGACGACTACGAGCTGACCGGCCGCTACCGCACCACCGAGCACGTGCAGGCCAGCATGGACCGCCTCGGCCGCGACCAGAACCTGCCCCCCGAGGTGGTGGCCGGCATGTTGCGGGCGCCCCGGTGGGCCATGCAGTCGGCGCTCGGGCACGTGGCCGACCGCTACGGGGACCTGGACGGCTACCTGACCGGACCGGCGGGTGCCGCTCCCGACGTCCCGGACCGGCTGCGCGACCTGCTGCTCAGGCCCTGATGCCGACGTACTTGACGTCGAGGTACTCGTCGAGGCCCTCCTCGCCGCCCTCCCGGCCGAAGCCGGACTGCTTGACGCCGCCGAAGGGGGCGGCCGGGTTGGAGACGACGCCCTGGTTGATGCCCACCATGCCGGATTTGATCCCCTCCGAGACGCGGATGGCCCGGTCGAGGTCGCGGGTGTACACGTAGGCCACCAGGCCGTACTCGGTGGCGTTGGCCGCATCGATCGCCTCCCGCTCGCCCGAGAAGGCGTAGACGGGTGCCACCGGTCCGAAGATCTCCTCTTGGCGCAGACGCGCCTGCTCAGGAACTGGAAAAAGGACCGTCGGCTCGTAGAAGTATCCCGCGCCGGTACGGGGCCGCCCTCCGCACATCACCCGGGCTCCCCCGGCCACGGCCTCGTCAACGAGCTCGGCGACCTTGTCGCGCTGGGTGGCGTCGATCAGCGGCCCGACGGCGACTCCCTCCTCGGTACCCCGCCCCACCTTGAGGGCGGCCATCCGGGCGGCCAGCCGTTCGGCGAACTCGTCGGCGACGGATGCCTCGACGTGGAAGCGGTTGGCCGAGGTGCAGGCCTCGCCGCCGTTGCGCATCTTGGCCAGCATGGCCCCGTCCACCGCGGCGTCCATGTCCGCATCGGCGAACACGAGGAACGGGGCGTTGCCGCCCAGCTCCATCGAGACCCGCAGCACCTGCTCGGCCGATGCCTCGATGAGCTTCTTGCCCACCTCGGTCGAACCGGTGAACGACAGCTTCCGGAGCCGGGGGTCCTTGATCAGCGGGCCGGTGGTCGACCCGGCGCTCGACGAGGTGACGACATTCAGGACGCCGGGCGGCAGCCCCGCTTCCATCAGGATGGCGGCCAGGGCGAGAGAGGACAAGGGGGTCAGCGTGGCGGGCTTGAGCACCATGGTGCAGCCGGCCGCGATGGCCGGGCCGATCTTGCGCGTGCCCATGGCCATCGGGAAGTTCCACGGCGTGATCAGCAGCACCGGGCCCACGGGCTGACGCAGGACCACGATGCGGCTGTTGCCGGCCGGGGCCACCCGGTAGTCCCCGGTGATGCGCACCGCCTGCTCCGAGAACCAGCGGAGGAATTCGGCGGCGTAGGTGATCTCGGCCCGGGACTCGGCCACGGGCTTGCCCATCTCGAGCGTCATGAGCAGGGCCAGCTCGTCGATGCGGGCCATCACGGTCTCGAAGGCGCGGCGGAGGATGTCGCTGCGTTCGCGGGGCGGCGTGGCGGCCCAGTCGGACTGCGCCTCGTGAGCCGCGGCCAGAGCAGCCATGGCGTCCTCGGCGCCGCCGTCGGCGACGCGGGCGATGGGTTCACCGGTGGCCGGATCCTCCACCACCAGGGTCCGCCCGCTCCGGGCCGGCTGCCACTTGCCCCCGATCAGGAGCTCCTTGGGGAGGGCCTCGAGCACCTGCCCTTCGGCGGCCGGGCGGTCGGTCATTGCTGGTAGTGCTCCACGACCTCGGGGCTTCGTGGCTGGGCCTGGCCCGGATCCTGCCCCGCGTGGCGGCGGGCCCGGCGCTGGCGCAGCAGGTCCCACGCCTGGTCGAGCTGGCCCTCGAGGTCGCGCAAGCGGGCCCGCCCGGCGTCGTCCAGCCCTTCTCCGGCATGATCCCGCTCGAGGCGGTGTTCCTCCTCCACCAGGGCATCGATACGGCGCACGAGAGCCTCGTCGCCGGTGTTTACGACGGGGCGATCCGGGTCAGACATATGCGTCTCCTCTCTTCGCACCGAAACCTACCCTCGGAGCGAGTCGTCCGCCGCCGGTCCCCCAGGTGTGCCCAGAGTCACATACATCGTTGTCATTCTTCCGGCATAATGCCGATCCCCCCGGGGTTATTTCTCATTGCAATGAACCACACCGCCTCTTACACCCCCGATCTGCTTGGCCTCTACCTGGATGAGGCGGGCAGCTTCCCGCTCCTGACCAAGGCCGACGAGATGCGCCTGGGGCAGATCATCCAGGAGGGCCAGTCGGCGCAGGCCGTGCTGGACGGCGGCACGCGGATCGCCCCGTCCGAGCGCCGCCGGCTGCGCAAGCAGGTCGCCGCGGCGGAGGACGCCACGAGGCAATTCATCAACGCCAACCTGCGCCTCGTCGTGTCGGTGGCACGGAAGTACCAGTGGTCGGGGCTGCCCCTCGGGGACCTGATCCAGGAAGGGAACTTGGGGCTGATCCACGCCGTCGAGAAGTTCGACTGGCGCAAGGGGTTCAAGTTCTCCACCTACGCCACGTGGTGGATCCGCCAGGCCATCGGCCGGGCCGTGGAGAACACGGCCCATACCGTGCGCATCCCGGCCCACGTCGGCGACGAGATCCGCCGGGCCCGCCGGCTCCAGGGCGAGATGGAGGTCCGCCTGGGTCGCCCGGCCACCCTGGCCGAGCTGGCCGAGGCCATGGGCACCACGGAGGCGGCCATCTCGGAGCTGTTCCGCTACGACACCGACCCGATGAGCCTGGACGTGGCCGTAGGTGAGGACGGCGACACGAGCCTCGGAGACCTCGTGGTCAACCGGGCGGCCGAGTCCCCGTTCGAGGCGGTCGCCGGCAGCATGCTGCCGGCCGAAGTGGATCGCTTCCTCACCCGCCTGTCGGATGAGGAGCGCCAGGTCCTCCGGCTGCGCTACGGCCTCGACCGGGGTGAGCCCCGCACGCAGGGCGAGGTGGGCGAGGCGCTGCAGTTGACGGCCGAGCGGGTCCGCCGGATCGAGCGCGACGCCATCGGCAAGCTGCGGCGCCACCTCGTGGGCGGCGACGCCCACGACCTTCTGGCCAGCTGACCTACGTTGGCGGCGTGACCCCGCCGCCGCGCGTCCGGATCGCCCCGTCGCCGACCGGTTACTTCCACGTCGGTACGGGGCGCACCGCGCTGTTCAACTGGCTGTTCGCCCGCCAGACCGGGGGCACCTTCGTGCTGCGCATCGAGGACACGGACGCGGCCCGCAACCGGCCCGAGCACACCGAGGGGATCATGCGGGCCATGAGCTGGCTCGGCCTGGACTGGGACGAGGGCCCTTACTTCCAGTCGCAGCGCTCCGAGCTGTACCAGTCGGCCATCCAGAAGCTGGTCGACGGCGGCTTCGTCTACGCCTGTGACTGCACACCCGAGCAGATCCAGGCCCGGGCCAAGGAACGCGGCGGGCCGCCCGGGTACGACGGCTTCTGTCGCGAGCGCGGACTGGAACTGACGGCCGGCCGGTTGTTGCGGTTCCGCACGCCCCGGGAGGGGGAGACGTACTTCGCCGACCTGGTGCGGGACTCCAAGCCCATCCAGAACGGGTCCATCGAGGACTTCGGCGTGCGCAAGTCCAGCGGCGACCCGCTCTTCATCCTGGCCAACGTGGTGGACGACGCCGACATGGCCATCACGCACGTGATCCGGGGCGAGGACCACTTCACCAACACCACCAAGTACGTCCTGCTTTGGGAGGCGCTCGGCTACGGGCCCGCCCCCACCTTCGCCCACCTGCCCCTGATCCTCAACGACCAGCGCAAGAAGCTCTCCAAGCGCCGGGACAAGGTCGCGGTGGAGGACTACCGCGACGACGGCTACCTGCCCGAGGCCATGGTCAACTACCTGGCTCTCCTCGGGTGGTCCCCCGGCGCCGATCGCGAGATCGTCAGCCGGGAGGAGATGATCGCCGAGTTCCGGCTGGAGGACGTCAAGAGCGCAGGCGCCATCTTCGACGAACGCAAGCTGCAGGCGGTCAACGCCGAGTACCTACGGGCGCTGGCCCCAGAGGAGTTCGTGGCCCGGTCGCAGGCCTGGTTGCTCGACCGGTGGGGGCCCATCGCGGTCCTGGTCCAGGAGCGGTCCCGGACGCTCGGCGAGGTGTACACCCTCACCGACTTCCTGTATCGGGCCGATCCGGTCATCGATGCGGAGGAATGGGACAAAGGCGTCCGCAAGAACCCCGCGTTCGCCGCCATCCTGACCGCGACCGTGGCCCGCTACGCCGCCATCGACTGGGACGCCGGGTCCATCCAGGAGGCCACGGTCGCGGCGGGGAGCGAGGCCGGCGTCGAGCAGTTGGGCAAGGCCCAGGCCCCCGTCCGGTTGGCCGTCACGGGCCGGTCCGTCGGTCCCCCGCTGTGGGAGTCACTCGAGCTACTGGGTCGGGACCGCACGGTGGCCCGCCTGCAGGCGGCGTTGCTGCGGCTGCAGGGCGGCCCTTTGTCCATGTAGAG
>DATGAX010000500.1:0-3955 GCA_035312965.1 Acidimicrobiales bacterium | reverse complement strand
CGGCTTCTCGGAGGGTCCGCCGACCGGAGACCGACAGCCGATCGTGCTGCGGGCCCAGCTCGGCCTGCAGGCGCACTGCCGCCCCGGCAGCGGACGGGTGGGACGGCGCCGCCGGCAGCTTGAGCGGCTCGACCCCGCCGGCCCGGTCCGAAGGGAAGCCCAGGGCCAGCACGTCCCCGGGCGTGAGGCGGGCCGGCCCGAGACCCGAAAGGGTGTCCGTGGAACGGCTGCCCAACACCGGGGGAACTTCGAAGCCCCCCTCGACGGCGACATAGACCCGGAGGCCCTTCCGGCAGGGCCCGACGGCGATCTCGGCCCCCGCCCGTAAGGGCAACCGGGCCCCGGACCGGGCGGGGATGCCGTCGACGGTCACGGCGGCGTCGCCACCCGTGAACGCCACCGCCCGGTCGGCCCGCATCCGCAGGCGGCATCCGCCCAGCGTGGCCTCGAGCACCGCCGCCCCGTCCGGGTTGCCGACCAGCCGGTTGGCGGCGCGGGCCGAACCCCGATCGGCCGCCCCGGCCGGCGAGACCCCGACGTGGGCCCAGCCGGCCCGTCCCTCGTCCTGGAGCGTGAGGAGTGGGCCGGGGGCGAGGACTTCCACCGCGGGTTGGCCGGCGCCCGGTCGGCCGGCGGGCTCGGCGCGGAGGCCGGGTGCCGGGCCGACCCGCGCGACGGGCCGGAACCGGACGGTGTCGCCGGGTGAGAGCAGGCTGGGTTCGTACCGGCGCGGGTCGAAGAGCGGCGCATCGGTCCTCCCCAGCAGCCGCCACCCGCCAGGCGTCGACTGGGGGTAGACGGCGCACATGCCGGCGGCCAGAGCCACGGAGCCGGCCGGGACCGAGGGCCGGGGAGAGGCGAGACGCGGCACGTCGAGGAGCGGGTCGCCACCCGAGAGATAGGCGAAGCCGGGCGAGAACCCGATGAATGCCACCCGGAAGGCGGACGCGGCGTGGCGGCGCACCACCTCCTCGCGGCTCACGCCGGCCAGTTCGGCCACCTCGTCGAGGTCGGGCCCGTCGTACACGGTGTCGACCGTGACCGTCCGTCCGGGAGCATCGTGGGCGGTCGAAGGAACGGTCGGTAGCTGCGATGCCACCTCCACGGCGTCGGAACCGGCCGTGACGACGAGCAGAGTGAGGGCGCCAGGGACCAGGTCGATCACGCCCGGCGGGGGGCCGGCCCGGACGGCGCGCCACAGCCGGTGCACGGCGGCCGTCGAGTCCAGCTCGACCAGTGCGGCGTGGCGGCCGACCGGCCGTACCGTCACGCGGCCGAGAAGGGCCGGAGCGCCACGCCGGCGGCGGCCAACTCCCGGCGCACCCGCCGGGCCAGGGCGACGGCTCCGGGCGTGTCGCCGTGGATACATATGGAGTCAGCCGCTACGGCCACCTCGCGGCCGTCGACGGTGACCACGGTGCCTTCCAGGACCAGCCGGAGGGAACGGGCCACCACCTCGTCCTCATCGGCCAGCACCGCTCCGGGCGAGCTCCGGGGGACGAGAGTGCCTTCGGGCGTGTAGGCCCGGTCGGCGAACACCTCGCAGTAGGCGTGGACGCCGCCCACCGCGGCGGTGGCCGCCATCTCCGAACCGGAGGGGCACAGCAGCGGCAGGCCGAAGGCGGCCGCCGCCCGCACCACGACCTCGGCCGTAGCCGGGTCGACGGCGGCGCGGTTGTACAGGGCGCCGTGCGCCTTGATGTAGGTCACCCGCGTCCCCGCGGCGGAGGCGGCCCCGCTCATGGCACCTATCTGGTAGGCGAGTTCGGCATACAGGTCGTCCGGAGTGACGCTCAGGGCGCGGCGGCCGAAGCCCTCCCGATCGTCGTAGGAGGGGTGCGCACCCACCGCCACCCCTCGCCGGGCGGCCTCATCGGCCGTGTCGAGCATGAGGCGCGGTCCACCGGCGTGGAAGCCGCAGGCGACCGACGCGCTGGTCACCAGATCCAGTAGGGCGCGGTCGGCCGGTCCGCCTTCGCCCAGGTCGGCGTTGAGGTCGACGGACGCCGCGGTCACCCGGTCAGTCTGCCGCCGGTTGGGGGCCGCTGTCCCGAGGATGCTTGATACCCCCGGTGGGGGATGGCAGGCTCGGGCGAATGGGACTCTCCGAACGCGAACGGGCGATTCTCGATTTCGAGGGTTCCTGGTGGACCGTTCCGGGTCCCAAGGAGGCGGCCATCAAGGCGCGCCTCGGCCTCTCGGCCAGCCGCTACAGGGAGATCCTGGGCGCCCTGATCGATTCTCGGGACGCCGAGGATGCGGCGCCGCTGCTCATCCGGCGCCTGCGGCGGGAGCGGGACCGTCGGCGCCGGGCCCGCTACCAGGGGCGGCCGGCGGGCGGACGGAAAGTCTGATGAACCGCCCCATGGGCGGCCGTGCGCCCCGCTCCGACGGCGGAGTGCAATGGTTGAAGGCGCTGCTGCTGATCTTCGTGCTGGTGATCCTCGGCGTCGTGATCCTCGCCAAGTCCGGCGGGAGCACCAAGACGGCCGGGAAGTCGCACCCCACCACCACCATCGCCCGCTCCACCACCACCGTGGCCGCCCCGGTGACGACCACCACGGTCCTGCCCGCGGCGCAGGTCAAGGTGCAGGTGCTCAACGGGTTGCGAACCGGCTCGCTGGCCGGGAAGTGGACCAACAAGCTCAAGACACAGTACGGGTACGTGACCGAGCCGCCCGACGACGCGACCGTCCGGACGACCACATCGGTCATCTACATACTCACGCCCGGTTACCAGGCCGAAGCGCAACAGTTGGCCAACACCGTCGGGCTGAGCCCCTCCGCGGTGGATCTCACCGTGCCCCCGCCGGCGACCGCGCCCATCCCCGCCACCGAGCTCCACACCGCCAACCTCGTGCTCGTGGTGGGCGAGGAGCTGGCCCAGTCAGCGGGGACAGGCTGAACCCTGCGGTCGGGGCGTGGCTGGATGCAGCCCGCCGGGACCCGGACCGGGCCGGGGTGTTCGTGGACTTCGACGGAACGCTGGCGCCGATCGTCGTCGACCCGGCGACGGCTCGACCGCACCCCGGCGCGCGGGAGGTGCTGGCCGCCCTGGCGGACCGCTTCGCCGTCGTCGCCGTCATCTCCGGGCGGCCGGCGGCGTTCCTCGTCGAGCACGTCGGGGCGGTGGGCGGCGCCGAGCTGCGTGGCCTCTATGGGCTGGAGCGGGTGGGACCGGGGGGGACGGTGGAGGCCCTCCCAGCCGCGGAGGAATGGCGGGAGGCGGTGGCCGGAGCGGCCCAGCAGGCGGAGGGCGTCATGGCCGGCGGCCGGGTGGAGCGCAAGGGCCTGACCGTGACACTGCACTACCGGACTGCTCCGGACCAGGCGGCGGAGGTCGAAGAGCTGGCCGGCGACCTGGCGCACCGCTTCGGCCTGCGCGTCCATCCGGCCAAGATGTCGGTGGAGTTGCGGCCACCCGTGGACGTGGACAAGGGAACGGTCCTCTCCGAGCTGGCGGTCGGCCTCAGCGCAGTGGCGTTCGCCGGCGACGACCTGGGCGACCTGCCGGCGTTCGCCGTCCTGGCCGCCAAACGGGCGGTCGGCACGACGACCCTCTCCATCGCGGTGGCCGGGCCCGAGACCCCGGCGCAGGTGGTGTCGGCCGCCGACGTGACCGTGGACGGGCCGGGAGGGGTGCTGGGAGTGCTGTGGGAGCTGACCGGCGGTCAGCCGCCGGTCTGAGCGGTCAGCTGGCGGCCTGAGCGGTCAGCTCGTCGAACCAGTCCAGAGGGGTCCGGGCGGTCGCCGCCTCCCGGAGCCCGCGGGCCCGCTCGGCGCGCTCCTCCGGCTCCATCTCGAGGGCCTGCTCGAGGGCGGCCGCGGTGGCGGTCACGTCGAAGGGGTTGACGCCGAGCGAATGCGGGCCCATCTCGGCCCAGGCCCCGGCCTGGTGGCTCAGCACCAGCACGCCGTCGCGCTCGTTGACGATGGGGCCTTCCTTGGCCACCAG
>DATGAX010000499.1:0-3677 GCA_035312965.1 Acidimicrobiales bacterium | reverse complement strand
CCTTGGGAGGTCGCCAGTGACGGCGGAGGCGATACGGTCCCAGACCTGCTCAGGGGCAGGCCCCCCGCCGCCGGCCAGGAGTACGACGGTCTCGCGGTGCTGGTCGACCTCGGTGGCGCAGCGGGGGCAGCGGGCCAGATGGCGGCGGACCACTTCGGCTTCGTCGGGGTCGAGGGCGTCGAGGGCGTAGACCCCGAGCAGGTCGGCGACGTGCTCGCAGCTGTCGGCCGGCGGGTGGGTCACAGCTGAATTCCCTCTCGTTCCAGGGCCCGGCGCAGGTTGATCAGCCCGGTGCGGATACGAGCCTTCACGGTGCCCTCCGGCTGATCGAGGATGGCCGCCACCTGCCGGTAGGTGTGCCCGCCGAAGTAGGCCAGCTCGATCGCACGGCGTTGGTCGTCGCTGAGGTCGACCAGGGCCCGGCGCACCTGGTCGGTGAGGTGCAGGTCCCAGGCGTGGCGCTCGATGTCGTAGCCGCTGGTTGCCACCTCGGCTGCGTCGCGCTCCTCGCGGGAGCTCCGGGCCGCGGAGGAGCGGATCTGGTCGACCGCCCGGTGGTGCGCGACCGACAGCAGGAAGCTGCGCAGGCCACCCCGGGCGTGGTCGAACCGTTCGGGCTGCTCCCACAGCCTGACGAACACCTCTTGCGTGATGTCCTCGGCGTGGGCATCCGACCCGAGCAGGCGGCGGGCCAGGGCCTGGACCGCCCCGCCGTGCCGGCGGTAGACCTCGGCCAGGGCCGCCTCGTTCCAGCGGGCGATCGCTACCACCAATGACGCGTCGCTCGCGGTCTCGAGGTCGATCATCCAAAGCTATTCGGTGCCGGAGGCCATCTTGGATGCCCCGCGACTGTGTCGTGGCTAGGGCGGCGGGAGGCGGCTACTCCTCGGAGGGAAGTGGACGCAGCCGGCGCCGTCCGGCGGTGTTGGCGGCTGTCGGCCAATTGACGTCGGACGCCAAGCCGGCCAACTCGAACAATCTGATCAGCCGGGCGGAAGAGTCGACCTGGCCTCTGTCGATCCCGTGGCGGGCCAGCCTCGGGTAGGCGTGATGGGCGTTGTGCCAGGAGTCGCCGAAGCTGAGTATCGCGAGCGGTGCGAAATTCGTGCTCTGGTCCCGAGTGCGGAAGGGACGGCGGCCGAACATGTGCCCGATCGAGTTGACCGACCACGTGACGTGGTGGAGCAGGAAGATCCGGACCGCCCCCGCCCACAGCAGCGTCGCCAGGGCTCCGGCGAGAGTGCCGGTCAGCAGCCAACCGAGCAGCGTCGGTATGGCCAACGAGAGGAGGGCCCAGAGGGTGGCGGTACGGGATATGACCTGCAGGTCGTGGTCGGCCAGCAGATCGGGGATCCACCGCTCCGGCTCCGACGGGTTGGTGACGAAGAACCAACCCACGTGGGCGTGCCACAATCCCCGGATCTGGGGCCCGATCCCTTGTCCGTAACACCACGGAGAATGTGGATCCCGGACCGAGTCGGCGTAGGCGTGATGGCGGCGGTGCTGGGCCACCCAGGTGAACACCGATCCCTCGGCCGCCATGGATCCGGCGATGGCGAGGGAGATCTTGAGCACTCGGGCCGGCCGGAAGCTGCGGTGGCTGAACATGCGATGGAACCCGATGGCCAGGCCGTGGCCCGTGAAGAGGTACATCCCGGCCGCAATCGCCAGGGCCACGCGGTCCACGCCGGCGCCGCTCCACGCCCGCACCAGGGCCCAGATCAGGCCGACGAACGGCAGGCCGATCAACACGAGCGCGCTGAACTTCTGAAGGCCCCCGGCCGACACCGGCGGTGCCGCGTCGAGTTCCGCCTCCGCTCGGGCTGCTTGGATCGTTCTAGGAGCCACCGCCTATCACCCTCCCGCTTGGGTCGTGCACCGGAGCCTGCACCGCCGGGTGGGGACGGCCCCGCAGCTCAGGACCGTCTGCCCCGTCGATGCGGGCTACACATCGAATCAGGTGGCCGGGCCGGCCTCCAGTCGGGCACGGCACCGGTCACAGACCCAGTCCTCGGGGATCACCGCCAGCCGAGGTGCAGCCGCCGGCAGATAAGTGATCCGGCAGTCGCCGCAGGTGATCGGCTTGGGATGAAGAGCCTCTTCGGCGAACACGAGCCGACCCAAGTGGTCGATCATGACAGCCCGCTTGGGGGCGATCATGGTCTGAACCGAAGCTGTGGATGGGGTTGGGGCTTCCATTGGAAACCGCCGATCTGCCCTCGATGCCGAAGGCGCCTGTCGCTCGAGCTGAGCGACAACCAACTCTACCCCGCGGGAGGGGAAGAGTCCGGTCTAACCGGTCAGGAGGTCGTGCGCCGTCACCTCGAGCGTCGGGTGGCGCAGCTTCGACATGGCTCGGGCCTCGATCTGGCGAATGCGTTCCCGAGTCAGGTGGAAGTAGACACCGACCTCGTCGAGGGTGCGGGGCTCGCCGCGGTCGAGACCGAAGCGGAGCCGGAGTATGGCCCGTTCCCGTTCGTCGAGGACCGTCAGCAGCTTCGACACCTCGCCGGCCAGGAGAGAGGCGGCCGCGGCGTCGAAAGGCGATACGGCCGAGCGGTCTTCGACGATGTCGGCGAGCTCGCCGTCGCTGTCGGCCCGCAGAGGCTCGGACAGGGACATGGGCTCGGCGACATAGCGGATGACCTCGACCACCTTGGACTCGTCCAAGCCGAGGTCTTCGGCCAATTCGGTGATGGTCGGCCGGCGGCCAAGCTGCCCCTCGAGCCGGGCTCGGGCCTTCGTCACCCGGTTGAGGAGGTCACCGGCGTGGATCGGCAGTCTGACGGTCCGCCCGGTGTTGGCGATCCCCCGGGTGATCGCCTGACGGATCCACCAGGTGGCGTAGGTCGAGAACTTGAAGCCCTTGCGCCAGTCGAACTTCTCCACCGCATGGATCAGACCCAGGTTGCCTTCCTGGACCAGATCCAGCAGGGGTAGCTCGGCGGCCTGGTAGCGCTTGGCGATCGACACCACGAGGCGGAGGTTGGCCTTGACGAAGGTCTCGGTCGCTTCCTCACCATGGCGGACGACGCGTCTCAGCTCACGCTGGCGGGCCGGTGTCAGACCCTTGCCGGCGGACAGCTCGGCCCGGGCGTCACGCCCGGCCTCCACCGTCTGAGCCAATCTGATCTCGTCGTTCTTGGTCAGCAGCGCGTACTTGCCGACATCGTTCAGATAGAGGCGAACGAGGTCTTCCTCCGGCTGGACAGCACGCTTGTTGGGCACTCGTCCTCGTCTCTGCGGTCATGGAGACACTGCCCAATAAGAGAGCGAAAGGTGTCCGCCGCTGCAGGCTACTTGATCGGGCTCGCTCTCCTGATCCTTAGCGGCCCCGACCCGGCCGCGGCGGCAAGAAGCGGTACCATGGGTCACAAGGTCGGGAATCCCACCCTGCCGGTTAGCGGCTGAGCCCTCACGGCTCAGGAGGTCAATCCGCCATGTCCGACTCGCCCGAAGCAGTGCAGGCCTCTGAGACAGTGGACCAGACGGTGTTACGGCTCCGGGGCGAAGGGCAACCTTACGCCCGTATCAGCCGGCAGCTGGGGCTCGACCGGGGGGCCGATGCGCAGAAGGCCTTCGTGCAGGCCCTCGGCCGGCTGCCGGACTCGGACGCCCAGCAGGTACGGGCCGCAGAACTCTCCCGCCTCGACCGCTTGGCCGACCGCGTTCGTGGA
>DATGAX010000498.1:0-10269 GCA_035312965.1 Acidimicrobiales bacterium | reverse complement strand
GACGCCGGTGAGCCGGCCGTCATGTCTGTGCACCTCCTGGACCAGGAGGCGGTGGTAGGCAAGATCTGAGCCGGACCGGGCTCAGCGCAACGCCATACCGCCGTCCACGACCAGCACCTGGCCGGTGGTGTAGCGGGAGTGGATCAAGCCGGAGCAGGCGGCGGCCACGTCTTCGGCGGTACCGGTTCGCTTGAGGGGGGCCACGCTCCGCACCACCTCGCGGAGCTGGTCCCAGTCCGCCGTCCATGGCGTGTCGATCAGGCCCGGAGCCACCGCGTTGACGCGGATCTCGGGGCCGAGCACGTTGGCCAGCAGCACCGTCAGATGGTTGAGGGCGGCCTTGGACACGGCATAGGGGATGGAGGAACCGGTGGGGCGGACACCGGCCAGCGACGTGATGTTGACGATCACGCCGTCGCCGGTGCTCCGCAGCCGGGGGGCGGCGGCCCGGCAGACGTTCCAGGTGCCGATCACGTTGACCTGCAGGATGCGCTCCCACACCTCGGCCGTCGCCGCGTCGAGGTCGTGGTGGGGGATCACCTTGGTCGTGCCGGCATTGTTGACCACGATGTCGAGGCGGCCGTGGCGGTCGGCGGCCTGCTCCACGAGGCGCGCCGCCTGCGCCGGGTCGCTCACGTCGGCCTGGATGTAGCTGGCCGACGGCAGGCCGGCCGCCACCTGCTCTCCGGCCGACACGGAAGTGGCCGAGTTGACGACCACCGTGGCGCCCTGCCCGGCCAGGTTGGTGGCGATGGCCTGGCCGATGCCGCTGGAGGAACCGGTGACGATGGCCACCTTCCCGTCGAGGCGTGGACCGGTGGGCGTTTCGGGCGCAGGCACGGCCCTATCCTGCCCGGCCCGTCGGCGGGCCGCCGGTCCGGCTCAGCCGGCCGCGGCGCCGAGGCGGCGGGGGCGGGCGGAGGAGGACGTCGCTTCGTCCAGCGCGTCGCGCAGCGTGACGGCCGCTCGGTTCCACGCCAGGGACCGGAGCATCTGCATGGCGGCACGGGGGCTCAGGTCGGGATCGTCTCTCACGAGGCAGAGGTTTTCCATGCCGGTGAGCCTCCAGCGCCGGCCCCACCGCCGGCCCTCGCCCGGCCCAACCGGCGCCCAACAGGCCCGGAAGACCGCCCTGACCTGGGCTTTCGTCCCCGACCCCGGAACCGAAGAGCGAGAAGGCGGCGAAATCGGCGCCCCCCGGACTGGCGGTTTGCATAAGCCCCCGGCCGTGCCAGACTCACGCCTCGTGGGCGTCCCGCTCCCGTCGGAAGCCGATACCGACCTCCTGCCCCCCGATGCCGCCCAGGCGGCTGTCGTCAGCCGCGCCATCGCGGCCGCGGCCGCTCCGGTCCCGGGGTTGACCGCCACGCAACGCCTCGTCGTAGAGGCGGTGGTGAGCGCCATGACCGGCCACCCGGCCGCCCTCGACGAGCCGCCGGTGGGTCCCGAGGAGCTGGCCGAGGCCCTGGGCCGCCGCGATCTGGCCTTCCGCACCCGCATCGTGCAGAACATGATCCTGGTCGCGCTGATCCTCCGTCCGATACCGGAGGAGGTGGTGGCCCGCGTCGAGAGCTACGCCGCCGCCCTCAACGTCGAGGAGGCCATGGTCCGGGTGGCTCACCGTTTCGCCCAGGGCAGTCTCGGGCTGGCCGCCTTCGACTTCCAGCGCAACGGGTACACCGCGACCTGGGCCGAAGAGGACGCCCGCATCCTCCACGCCTCCGTTCAGCTGGCCGACCCGTGGGACGTCGCCCTCCACGACCCGGATCTCTACACCCGCTGGCAGGCCCTCGAGGGGCTGCCGGAAGGTTCGCTCGGACGGCGGGTGACGGAGTTCTACCGGGCCCGGGGCTTCACCTACCCGGGGCGCCTCGGGTCGGCGCCGCCGCTGCTGGCCCAGCACGACTGGGTGCATATCCTGGCCGACTACGGCACGACGGTGGAGTCGGAGCTGGAGGTGTTCGCCTTCATCGCCCGGGCCAACGACGACCAGCGGGGCTTCTCCCTGCTCGCCATGATCGTGTCGCTGTTCGAGACCGGTTACCTGCGCACGGGTGCCGGGTTGTTCGAGGCCTCCCCGGGGCATCTGTCCAAGAGCGGCATGGCCGTCCGCCTGGCCGATGCCATGCGGCGGGGTGCCCTGTGTGAGGGCAGCGTCGACTTCCTCCGGACCGACTGGTTCGACCTGGCCGGGGCCGGCGTGGAGGAGGCCCGCCGTCATTTCGGCGTGCCTCCCAAGGCGGAAATCGCCCGCCAGGCCGGGGCCGTCGGCCCGTGGGAGGCGGGCGGCATCAGCCCCTTCCAGGTGGCCTCCGGCATGGCGCTGGCCTCCGCCGAGGGACGGACCTACGAGGCCTACGGCGCCGAGGTGGCCCAGCCGGCCTGAGATCTAGCGGAAGGCGTCGAGGCCCAGGTGGACGGCCAACCCCAGCCCGGCCGCCGCGATGGCCAGCCGCAGGGGGCCCGGCGCCACCCGGCGCACCACGACCGGCCCGAGCCGGCCGCCCAGCAGGAAACCGGCGGCCAGCGGCCCGACGGCGGCCCAGCGCACCGGGCCGAGGACGGCGAAGGCCACCGCGGCCACCGCGTTGGCCAGCCCGAGGAGCAGGTTCTTGAGGGCATTGTTGCGGGGCAGGGTCTCGTCTGTCGTCAGCATCAGCAACGCCAGCAGCAGCACGCCGGCCGCGGCGCCGAAGTAGCCGCCGTACACACCGATGACAAAGACCCCGAGAGGGAGGGGCCACGACGGGCCGTGAAGGGTCGGCCGGCGCGGGAGCAGGACGGCCACCGAGCCGGCCCCGATCAGGAAGGGGACGACCCGCTCGAACGTGGCCCGGGGAGTCAACAGGAGCAGGGCGCCCCCGACCGCCCCGCCGGCGACCGCCATCACGGCGAGAGCCCGGGCCCGGTGGCGCTGGCCCTCCAGCTCCGTCGCCGAACCCCAGACCGACCCGACGCTGCTGCACACCAGGGCGACGGTGTTGGAGACGTTGGCCGAGATGGCCGGGAGGCCGACGGCGAGAAGGGCCGGGTAGCTGATCAGTGAGGCCAGGCCGGCGATGCTGCCGATGAGACCGCCGCCGAAGCCGGCCAGGGCCAGCCACAGGTAGTCCCATCCCCGCATAGGGGAGGAGACGCTACCGGCCTTGCGTCAGCAGGGACTCGGGTACGTCGACCACCCGGGCCCGCAGCCACTCGCCCAGGCTCTTGGCCTGGCCGTCGCGGCGGGTGCTGGCGGCCACGCCCTCGCCGAGGAGGCCGGTGATCACGAAATTGAGGGCCCGCATGTTGGGCAGGTCGTGGCGCACCACCCGCAGCGGGGCCGTCTCGGGCAGCAGGGACTGGATGCGGTCCGTGGTGAGGAACGCCTCGAGCCAGGCGAAGGCGGCGTCGTCGCGCGCCCACACGCCGAGGTTGGCGTTGCCGCCCTTGTCACCGGAGCGGGCCCCGAACAGGCGGCCGAGCGGGACCGCCGCCGACGGGCCCTCGGCGGCCGCCCCCTCGGCGGCGGTCCCCTCATCGGCCCGGGCCGGTGCGGGGACACCCGGTCCCCCCACCGGGGCGACGGGCGCCACCACCGCGTCCACCACCGTCGTGGCCCCGTCCAGCACCACCTCCTGGGCGACCAGGTCGGCCGGCACCACGGCAGGCCAGAACACCCCGTAGGCCGACGCCCCGGCGGTCGGCCCGCCCCCGTAGAGGCCCGGATAGGACGACAGGGCCAGCTCCGTGATGCGGGCCGAGAAGGCCCGGCCGACCTTGCGCTCGTCGGGATCCTTGACGGTGATGCGCAGCTCGGCCGCCGCCTCCTCGTTGGTGGCCGGGTCCGGCTTGTCCGTGCGCAGGAGCTGCACGTCGACGGCGGCGAAGGCGTCCCGCCCGCCGGGAACGCCAGACCACAGCGCCCGCTCCACCAGCGCCGCCTTGGCTTCGATGTCCAGGCCGGTCAGGTACAGCGTGGTGGTCGAGCGCCATCCCCCCTGGTAGTTGAGCGACACCTTGGCCGTCGCGGGCGGGGGCTCGCCGCGGACACCGCTGATCCGGACCCGGTCGGCACCGGCCTCCTCGAGGCGGATGGTGTCGAACCGGGCCGTCACGTCCGGGTTGAGGTAGCGGGGGGCGCCGATCTCGTAGAGGAGCTGGGCCGTCACGGTGCCGACCGAGACCTGCCCGCCGTGGCCGGGGTGCTTGGTGATCACGGACGATCCGTCCGCCTCGACCTCGGCGATCGGGAACCCCGGGTGCTCCAGCCCCGGGACTTCGGCGAAGAAGGCGTAGTTGCCGCCCGTCGCCTGGGCGCCGCACTCGATCACGTGGCCGGCCACCACAGCGCCGGCCAGCGCGTCCCAGTCCTCGTGCGCCCAGCCGTGGTGCCAGGCGGCCGGTCCCACCACCAACGCGGCGTCGGTCACCCGCCCCGTCACCACGATGTCGGCGCCGCGGCCCAGCGCCTCCGCGATGCCCCAGCCGCCGAGGTAGGCGTTGGCCGTCAGCACCGGCCGGTCGCCCAGCGGCTCCCCGGTCTCCAGGTGGCGGAAGTCCACGCCGGCCGCCCGCAGCTCGGCCAGGCGCGGCATCAGGTCGTCGCCGGCCACGTAGGCGATGCGGGGCGCCAGCCCCAGCCGGTCGGCCACTTCGGCCACCGCCGCGGCGCAGCCCCTGGGGGACAGGCCGCCGGCGTTGGACACCACCTTGATGCCCCGCGCGAGGCAGTCGCCCATGACCTGCTCCATCTGCGTGACGAAGGTCCGGGCGTAGCCGGCGGCCGGGTCGCGCAGCTGGTTCTTGGCCAGGATGAGCATGGTCAGCTCGGCCAGCCAGTCGCCGGTCAGCACGTCGACGGGGCCGCCGTCGACCATCTCCCGCGCCGCCGAGAGGCGGTCGCCGTAGAAGCCGCTGCAGTTGGCGATGCGCAGCGCCCCGCTCACAGGGAGGTCGCTTCCACGACCACCAGCAGATCCCCGCCCTGCACCTGGTCGCCTGGCGCGGCCCGGACCTCCGTCACCGTCCCCGCTTCGGGGGCGGTCACCCGGTGCTCCATCTTCATGGCTTCGACGATCATCAGCAGCTGCCCCGCCTCCACCGGGTCGCCGGGCGCCACCTCCACAGAGATGACCTTGCCCGGCATCGGGGCGAGGAGAGCGCCCTCCGCCACTTCGGCGGCCTGCTGCGGGAACCGGGGCTCGATGAGCAGCTCCACGTCGCCGGCCGGACCCTGGGCCCAGGCCCGGTCGCCGGCGAGCAGCACGTCGAGGCGGTGCGCCCCGTCGGCCGATTCGAAGCGCACCGAGCGGCCGTCCGCCGGACCCTCCCGCACGTCGAGCTGCACGGAACCCACGGTCACGTCGAAGCCGCCGTCGCGGCGCGACCGGTACTCGAGCCGGCCGGGACCGGCCGGGCCGGTGAAGGACCACCCTTCCGGGGGCATCACGCTGTTGCGCCAACCGCCCGGAAGCGACCGCAGGACCGAGGCCCGCCCACGCGCCTGCGCCCGCCGGGCCAGCGCCACGGCCACCGCGGCCACGGCCTGCTCCTCCTCCGCCACCGTTCGCGCCGGCGCCACGCCCGACCGCTCCACGAAGTCCGTGGTGGTGGCGCCGGAGAGGAAGCCCGGGCTGCGCAGCACCGCGACGAGGTAGTCGCGGTTGGTCCGCACGCCCCGGATCACGGCGCGCTCGAGGGCCAGGGCCAGCCGCCCGGCCGCCTCCTCCCGCGTCGGGGCGTGGGCGATCACCTTGGCCAGCATGGGGTCGAACTCGCTGCCGATGACACTGCCCTGCTCCACGCCGGAGTCCCAGCGCACGGCGGGGTCGGCCGCCGGGCGCCAGTCGACCAGCGTCCCGTTCGAGGGGAGGAACCCGGCCTCCGGATCCTCGGCGTACAGGCGGGCCTCGACGGCGTGGCCCCGGCGGACCGGGCCGGAGGGCGGCAACGACAGCGGGAGGCCCGACCCTACCAGCAGCTGCTCGCGCACCAGGTCGACGCCGGTGATGGCCTCAGTCACGGGGTGCTCCACCTGGAGGCGGGTGTTGACCTCCAGGAACCAGAAGTCGCCGCCCGGTTCCAGGACGAACTCGACCGTGCCGGCGCTCTCGTACCCGACGGCGCGGGCGGCGGCCACGGCGGCGTCGCTCATACGGCTCCGCAGGTCCTCGTCGACCGCGACCGAGGGGCTCTCCTCGATGATCTTCTGGTGGCGGCGCTGGATGGAGCACTCCCGCTCGAAGCAGGGCACGACGCGGCCCTGGCGGTCGGCGAGGATCTGGATCTCGATGTGACGGGCCGAAGTGATGTACGGCTCCACGAACACGGTGCCGTCGCCGAAGGCACCCAGGGCCTCGCGCCGCGCCCCGGCCAGCGCGTCCGCCAGCTCGACGGGTGAGGCCACGATCCGCATGCCCTTGCCCCCACCGCCTCCGGCCGCCTTGACCAGCACCGGGTAGGGCAGCTCCCCGGACGCCTCGAGCAAGGGCAGCACCGGGACGCCGGCGTCGGCCATGAGCTTCTTGGCCGCCAGCTTGTCGCCCATGGCGGCGATGGCATCCGGCGGGGGACCGACCCAGGTCAATCCGGCGTCGATGACGGCTCGGGCGAATTCGGCCCTCTCGGACAGGAAGCCGTAGCCCGGGTGCACCGCGTCGGCCCCCGCGGCCCGGGCCGCGGCCACGATTCCGGGCCCGTCCAGGTAGCTGCCGATCGGTACGGCCCGGTCGACCTCGCCGACGAAGGGGGCGTGCCGGTCGGCCGAGGCGTACACGCCCACGGTGCGTATGCCCATCGCCGACGCGGTGCGGGCGATGCGCCGGGCGATCTCGCCCCGGTTGGCGATCAGCAGGGAGGTGATCACAGCCGGAACACGCCGAACCCGGCCGCCCCCTCCACCGGTGCCGAATGGCACGCCGACAACGCCATGGCCACGACGGTCCGCGTGTCCCGCGGGTCGATGATCCCGTCGTCGGCGACGCGCCCGGTGGCGTACAGGCCGAGTGACTGGGCTTCGGCGAAGTCCTCCACGGCCTTGGTGATGGCCGCTTCGAGATCCTCGTCGACGGCCTGGCCCCGCCGGGCCGCCTGCTCCCGGCGCACGATGGACATGACTCCCGCCATCTGCTTCGGCCCCATGATGGCGATCTTGGCCGTGGGCCACAGGAACACGAACCGGGTGTCGAAGGCCCGGCCGCCCATCCCGTAGTTGCCGGCCCCGTAGCTGGCGCCCATGATCACCGTCACGTGCGGGACCTTCGAGTTGGACAGGGCGTTGATCATCTGGCTGCCGTGCTTGACGATGCCGCCCCGCTCGTAGTCGCGCCCCACGATGTAGCCCGTGATGTGCTGCAGGAAGAGGATCGGGGTGTCCACCTGGTTGCACAGCTGGATGAACTGGGCCGCCTTCTGGGCCGAGTCGGAGAACAGCACGCCGTTGTTGGCCAGGATCCCCACCGGGAACCCGTGGATGTGGGCCCAGCCCGTCACCAGCGTGGGCCCGTAGCGCGGCTTGAACTCCTCGAACCGGCTGCCGTCCACCACCCGGGCGATGATCTCGCGGGCGTCCACCGGGCTGCGCAGATCCACCGGCATCAGCCCGAGCAGCTCCTCGGGGTCGTGGACCGGCGGGTCGGGATCGGTGCTGGCCGGGCCCGGCCCCCGCTTGCGCCAGTGGAGGTGGGACACCACCGCCCGCGCCGCCCGGACCGCGTCCAGCTCGTCCTCGGCCAGGTAGTCGGCCAGCCCGCTGACCGCGGCGTGCATCTCGGCGCCGCCCAGCTCCTCGTCGCTGGCGTCCTCGCCCGTCGCCACCTTGACCAGCGGCGGGCCGCCGAGGAAGACCTTGGCCCCGCCGCGGACGAAGATGTTGTAGTCCGAGAGGCCGGGCTGGTAGGCGCCGCCGGCGGTGGAGCTGCCGAACACCACCGAGATGGTCGGCACCCCGAGGGCCGACAGCTCCGTGATGTCGTGGAACATGCGCCCCGTCTCGGCGAAGTGCACCAGGTTGCGGCGCATCACCGTGTCGGGGTCCTCGCCCGCCTGCAGGCCGCGCAGGTCGCCGCCGGCCGACTCGACGAACTGGATGTAGGGGAGCCGGTTGTCCCGGGCGATCTCCAGGGCCCGCATCAGCTTGCGGATCGACACGTTGGTCATGGCCCCGCCCAGGTCGGTGGGGTCGTTGCCGATGATCACGCACTCGGTGTCCTCGACCACCCCCACGCCCATGACCATGCCGCCCCCCAGGGCGTACTCCGTCTGGTGGCCGGCCAGCGGGCTGATCTCGAGGAAGGGCGAGTCGGGGTCGAGGAGCAGGGCGATGCGCTCCCGCACCGGCAGCTTGCCCCGGGCCCGGTGGCGCTCGAGGGCCTTCTCGCCGCCGCCCTGGGACGCCTGCTGCAACAGGGCGCCGAGGTGGGCGAGCAACCCCTCCATGGCCGAGCGCCGTTCGACGAAGTCCGGGTGGCGCGGGTCGATGGATGTGGGCAGCACCGGTGCCGGCATACCCGAGACTTTCTAGCGGTCCGGGGCGGTCACCGTCGCCGGCCCGGCGAACGCCTGGGCGATCGACAGCCACAGCTCGGCCGTGGGGCCGGTGGCCGCCACCCCGGTGCGGCTGCGGTGGCGGCGTTGCGCCAGCACCAGGGCCACCTCCAGCGCCGGGCCGGTCACCCGGTCGCCGGCGTCCTCGGGGCCCCACGACCAGGTCGACCCGTCGGGGGCCGAGACCTCGAGCCGGATGGGATCACCCGGGTCGGCGACGCCATGGGCGGCGAAGGAGAAGGCCCGGGCGCCGTAGCCGATGTGGCACACGTGGCGCAGCCGCTCCGTCGCGTCGAGGGGGGCGCCGACCGCGTCGCGGATGTCCACGCCGTGGGCCCAGGCTTCGAGGATGCGGGCGGTGGTGAAGCTGCCCGGGCTCATGTCCGGGCCGTACCACGGCACCCGCAGCTTCTCACCGGCGGCGGCCGCCTCGGCATCGGCTTCGGTCACCGCGTCGATGTACCTCGTGCGGGCCACCCGCCATCGGTCGAGCAGGCCGGCCGGATCGTCCATGGACCGCCCGATGGCGACATCGGGGGCGCCGCCCGACTGCATCCCGGCGATCAGCTCCGACCGGTGGGCGTCGAACCCGCCCGGGTCGGTGACCGCCAGCGCGGCCGCCTCCTCGAAGAAGACGAGATGGCTGAGGCAGTCGCGCACGTCCCAGCCCGCGGCCGGCGACGCCCGGCGCCAGTCGGCGGTGTCCAGCCCCGACAGAACGGAGTCGAGGGAGGCCTGCTCGGCGGCCAGGTCACGGCACAGCTCGGGGACGGTCGGCACGGCCCCATTGTTCCCTGTGCAGACTTCTTATGCTGGGGCCGCCCATGTACCCAGTGATCGAGTCCAAGGTCGACCGGTCCGGGACGGATTTCGCCCGCAACCACGAGGTCAACTCCGCCCTGGCCGCCGAGCTGCACGAACAGCTCCGGCGCACGGCGCGGGGCGGCTCCGAGGCCGCACGGAAGCGTCACGTCGAGCGGGGCAAGCTCCTCGCCCGCGACCGGGTGGACGCCCTGCTCGATGCCGGCGCGCCCTTCCTCGAGCTGTCGCCCCTGGCCGCCCACGGCATGTACGAGGAGGAGTGCCCGGCGGCCGGCATCGTCACCGGCATCGGCCGGGTGGCCGGGCGGCGCTGCCTGATCGTGGCCAACGACGCCACGGTCAAGGGCGGTACCTACTACCCGATGACGGTCAAGAAGCACTTGCGGGCCCAGGAGGTCGCCAAGGACAACCACCTCCCCTGCATCTACCTCGTCGACTCCGGTGGAGCGTTCCTGCCCGCCCAGGACGACGTCTTCCCCGACCGCGAGCACTTCGGCCGCATCTTCTACAACCAGGCCAACCTCTCGGCCCGCCGCATCCCGCAGATCGCCGCGGTGATGGGGTCGAGCACCGCGGGCGGGGCCTACGTGCCGGCCATGAGCGACCAGACGGTGATCGTCGCCGGCCAGGGCACCATCTTCCTCGGCGGCCCCCCGCTGGTGAAGGCGGCCACGGGCGAGGTGGTGACCGCGGAGGAGCTGGGCGGCGGCGAGCTGCACGCCCGCCGCTCCGGGGTCACCGACCACCTGGCGGCCGACGACCACGAGGCGCTGCAGACGGTGCGCGCCATCGTCGCCACCCTGCCCGCCCCCCCCGTCCCGCCGTGGGGGCTCGCCCCGGCCGGGGATCCGGCCGCCGAGGAGGGCGACATCTACGGGGTGGTGTCGGCCGACACCCGCCATCCCTACGACGTCCGGGAGG
>DATGAX010000497.1:0-3262 GCA_035312965.1 Acidimicrobiales bacterium | reverse complement strand
CATCGATGCGAGATCCGTGGGAAGAGCCTGGAGCACCACACCCGTCGGCTTGGGATACCTGGCCCCGGCCGGGCACCTGCCCAGGTGGGTGTCGCACAGCACCTGCGACAGAAGCGCCCCGCCTGTGTTCGACGCCGTGGTGGTCGACCCGCACGAACGCTGGAGCTGCTGGAGGTTGGCGGGCGCGGTGCCGTCGGGAGCAGCGTTGCCCTGGTAGCAGTTGACCGCTTCGTGGGGGAAGAGGGTGATCTGCCCGAAGTCCGAGTTGCTCGGGTTGCCGAACGAGCCGTTGTGGTCGAAGGTGTTCCCGAGCAGGGCATCACCCTTCGGGTCCAGCACGCAACCGAGCCCGGGCAGCTGCTGGCCCCCGCCGCCGGTGCAGGTCTGGCCATTGGTCGGGGGGTTCGAATCGGCGTACGGGACGAACAGGACCCCCCAGGCGCCGTTGTCGTAGAAGTGGTTGCCCGTGACGGTGTCGTTGGTGCCGCCCGATACGGTCATCCCGGTGCCGACCGGACCGGCCGCGGCACCGCCCGAAGACGGGGCGTCGGGGTTGTTGTTGTCGTGGACCGAGTTGTCGCGGAACACCCAGCACGACACGGTGTGGGTGATGGGGCTCTCGGCCCCGCCGCGGCAGGCGCCGTTCTGCGGAGCCGGGGCGTCGCCGGCGATCTGGGTGTTGGTGTCGAGGCCGTCCTGGTTGTGGTCGAACTCGGAGTTCTGGATGAGCACCGCCCCACCGGAGTTGGTCCCCGAATACCCGAGCGCGTTGTACTCGAACTTCGAGTGGTCGATCGTGACGTCGCACGCCTGCTCGCAGGCGCCGACGTAGGCCCCGGAGTCGTTCATGTTGCTCGCATACAGGTGGTCCAGCGCGGCCGGTCCGGCGGCGTTGTTGGCGAAGATGCCGTACTGCGGCGCCGTCGCCTCGTCACGGAAGAAGGTCGAGGTGGCGGTCAGGTAGCTGCCCCAATAGCCCTTCATGCCCAGCCGCCCGGAGTCGTTGCCGCCGTTCCACCAGATCTGGTTACCGGAGGCGCCGGTGCCGGCAAGGAAATCGCAGACGGTCAGGTTGTCGACGTAGACGTCGTCCGCCTTCCAGACGAGGATCCCGTTGCGACCGAGGGCTTTGCCGTCGGCACCCGCGGGGCCGAAGTTCTGGTCGAGGGGGTTGGCGCTGCACCGGGGCGATCCCGGCTTGGTGCCGTCGATCACCACGCTGTTGCGGTCCATGCCCCGGATGTGGATCCGCGGCGTGGTCACGTACACACCGCCGATCTGGCCGGCGTGGGGGCTGCCCTGGGCGCCGTGGGCGTCGGCCGTCTCGTGGTAGTCGCCGGGACCGATCAGGATCCAGTCCCCAGGTCGGGCGGCGCGCACTGCGGCCTGCACGCTGGCGTACTTCCCGGCCCGGCCGTGGTAGGTCCCGACGGTGAGGACCCTCGGGCCGGCCGAGGACGAGCTGCAGGCGCTGAGCGCCGCGCCCAGGAGAACTGTGGCGACGACGACCGGTACTCGCCTCTGGTGCATGCTCCTGAACCCCCTCGGTCCTGGGCGGACGACGAACCATAGCTTCCGGCCATGGGCCAGGCTGGGACGGTGGATCTCTTCACGGTGGGTCACGGGACCCTGGCGGCGGACCGGTTCTCGGCCCTCCTCGTGTCGGCCGGCGTGGAGCAGCTCGTCGACGTGCGCCGGGCCCCTGGCTCGCGCCGCCAGCCCCATTTCGGGCGGGCCGCCCTGGAGACGTGGCTGCCGGAGGCGGGCGTCGGGTACCGGTGGGAGGCGCGCTTGGGGGGCTGGCGCCGGGCTGCGCCCGATTCGCCGAACGCCGGGCTGCGCAACGCCTCCTTCCGCGGCTACGCCGACTACATGGGCACGGCCGAATTCCGTGACGCCTTCGACGACCTCGTGGCCGGAGCGGCGAAGGCCGCCACCGTCGTCATGTGCTCCGAGGCGGTGTACTGGCGCTGCCACCGCCGGCTGATCTCCGACGCCGCGGTGCTCCTGAAGGGCGTCTCCGTCCTCCATCTGGATCACGGCGGCGCCACCCGCCCGCACCGGCTGACGGAGGGGGCGAGCCGGGAAGGTGACCAGCTCCTCTACCGGGAGGGACCGCCGTCGTTGTTCGGGGGTTTGGAACCCGACGAACCCTAGGCTGGCCGGGCCGTGCTCGCCGCCGTCTCGCCCCTCCGTCACCGGAACTTCGCGCTCATCTGGGTCGCCGCGCTCCTCTCCAACGTCGGTTCGTGGATGCAGACGGTGGCGGTGGGGATCCTCGTCACGGCCCGCACGGGCCAGCCCGGATGGACCGGCTTGGTGGCGGCCGCCGGCTTCCTGCCCATCGGCCTGCTGTCCCCCCTCGGCGGTGTCCTGGCCGACCGGCTGGACCGCCGCCAGTGGCTCTTCACCACCACCGTGGGCGAGACCGGATTCGCCTCGGCGTTGGCCGTGCTGGCCTGGACGGGCCGGCCCAGTCCGGCGACCGTGACCCTGCTCGTCCTCGGCGGCGGGGCCATGGCGGCCATCGGGTTCCCCGCCTACCAGGCCATGATGCCCGACCTCGTGCCGGCGGTCGAGCTCGGCGCCGCCATCTCGCTCTCCTCGGCCCAGTACAACCTGGGACGTGTCGTGGGACCGGCGCTGGCCGGCGTGGCCATCGTGGTGGGCGGGTACGAGCTGGCGTTCGCGGTCAACGCCGTCTCCTTCTTCGCCGTGCTGGTCGCCCTCCAACTGGTGCGCCTTCCCAGGGCCGCGCCAGCGGGCGACGTCAGCTCGCTGCGGGCCCGTCTGGCCGAGGGGGCGAGAGCGACGGCCGCCAATCCCGCGGCCCGCTTCGCCGTCGGCCTGATATCGATCGTGGCCCTGACCGCGTCCCCCTTCATCGCCCTGGTCCCGGCCGTCGCCCTCGAGGTGTTCCACTCCAAGGCGACCGGCACCTCGGTGCTGATCACCGCCCAGGGCATCGGCGCCGTAGGGGGCGCCCAGGCGATCACCCCTCTGGTACAGCGTTTCGGTCGGCGGAGGGTCCTGACCGCCGACCTCCTCGGGGTGTGCGCCTTCCTCGCCCTTTACGGCCTGGCCCCCGACCTGTGGGTGGCGGCCGGCGCCCTCCTGCTCGTCGGTGGGGCGTACATAGGCATCCTGGCCGGGTGCAACACCGTCGTGCAGCTCAACGCCCCGCCCGACCTGAGGGGCCGGATGCTCGGCATCTACATGATGGCGTTGGGCATCCTGTACCCGATCGGGGCCACGATCCAGG
>DATGAX010000496.1:0-8947 GCA_035312965.1 Acidimicrobiales bacterium | reverse complement strand
GGTCGGCGCCGATGGACTTGGAGTTCATGACCACGTAGGCCCCCCCGTAGGCCTTGCGGGTGATGACCTGGATGCGGGGCACGGTGGCCTCGCAGTAGGCGTACAGGAGCTTGGCGCCGTGGCGGATGATGCCGCCGTACTCCTGGTCGGTGCCGGGCATGAATCCGGGCACGTCCACGAAGGTCACGAGGGGGATGTTGAACGAGTCGCAGGTCCGCACGAAGCGGGCCCCCTTCTCCGAGCTCTCGATGTCGAGGACGCCGGCCAGGTTCTGCGGCTGGTTGCCGACGATGCCGACGACGTAGCCGTCGATGCGGGCGAAGCCGCACACGAGGTTCATGGCCCACAGGGCGTGGTACTCGACGAAGTCGCCGTCGTCGACGACGGCGGCGATCACCTTCTTCATGTCGTAGGGCTGGTTGGGGCTGGCCGGGATCAGCTGGCCCACCTCGGGCGTCAGGCGGTCGGGGTCGTCGCCGGTGAGCTGGCGGGGCGGCTCCTCCATGTTGTTGGCGGGGAGGAAGCCGAGGAGGTAGCGCACTTCGTCCAGGCAGCTCTTCTCGTCAGCGGTGACGAAGGCGGCCACGCCGGACTTGGTGGCGTGCGTCAGGGCGCCGCCGAGCTGCTCGAGGCTGACCTCCTCGCCGGTGACCGTCTTCACGACGTCCGGCCCGGTGATGAACATCTGCGACGTGTCGCGCACCATGAAGATGAAGTCGGTCATGGCCGGGCTGTAGACCGCCCCTCCGGCGCACGAACCCATGATCACGCTGATCTGCGGGATGACCCCGGAGGAGTCGACGTTGCGCTTGAAGATCCCGCCGAAGTAGTGGAGCCCGACGACCCCTTCCTGCACCCGGGCCCCGCCGCCGTCGTTGATGCCGATCATGGGCACGCCGAGGGACGTGGCCAGATCCATGATCTTGTGCACCTTCTCGCCGAACACCTCCCCGAGCGAGCCGCCGTTGACGGTGAAGTCCTGGGAGAAGATGCAGACCTTGCGCCCGTCGACGGTCCCGAACCCGGTGATCACGCCGTCGGTGTAGGGGCGCTTCTCGTCCGGCAGCCCCGGCGCCCGGGTCCGGGCGAGCATGTCCAGCTCCTGGAACGAGCCGTCGTCCAGCAGGTAGTCGATCCGCTCCCGGGCGGTCATCTTGCCTTTGGAGTGCTGGCGTTCGACGGCGTGGGGGGGTCCGGCGTGGAGCGCGGCCTCTTTGCGGCGGGCCAGCTCGTCGAGCCGTTCGGTCATGGGGTGCTCGGACATCCCTGAGATTCTGCCCCCCCGGCCGCCTCCGGCTCCAACGCCGGTCCGGGCAGCGCCGATGCCATATCGTTTCCGGGGACGCGATGCAGACGGAACGACTCCAGGCCGGCCCACCCCGCCGCTCCACCAGCCCGCACCCGGGCGCTCCCCTGGCGCGGCTGGCCGTGAGCCGGCCGACGCCGGCGGTGGAGCCGCCCGGCACCCGCTGGATCTTCCCCGCCGAGCCGCCACCCGGTGCGGATCCGCCGGCCCGGGACGGGGAGACACCGGAGCAGGGCCGACCCGGCGAGGTGGTCGGCATCGGCGCCGACCTCGAGCCCGGCACCCTCCTGAGCGCCTACCGGAGCGGCGTGTTCCCGATGCCGGTGCGCCGGGGCTTGATGGCCTGGTGGTCGCCCGACCCCCGGGGCATCATCCCCCTCGACGGCCTGCGGGTCTCCCGGTCGCTGCGCCGGTCGTGCCGGCGCTACACGATCCGGGTGGACACCGCCTTCGAGGAGGTCATCGGTTCGTGCGGGGACGGGTCGCGCCGGGGGGCCTGGATCGACGACGACATCAGGGCGGCCTACATCCGCCTGCACCGCTGGGGTTGGGCCCACAGCGTCGAGGCTTGGGACGAGTACGGGCGTCTGTCCGGCGGCCTCTACGGGGTGTCCATCGGGGGCCTGTTCGCCGGCGAGTCGATGTTCCACCGCCGCACCGACGCGTCCAAGGTGGCCCTGGTCGCGCTGGTGGAGCTGCTCGCCGCCGCCGGAGCGACCCTCCTCGACGTCCAATGGGTCACCCCGCACCTCGAGTCGCTGGGTGCGATCGCCGTCCCCCGGCGGGAGTATCTGGCCCAGCTCGGGCGGGCCGTCCTGCTGCCTCAGCCGCCGCTGTTCGGGGGCCCTCAGAGGGGCTAACCGGCGGTCGGGGCGGCCAGCGCGTCGGCCCGGCGGATCAGGCTGGGCCCGTCGAGCACCTTCTCGCACAGGTCGCTGAACCCGGGCCGGGGCCCGGCCCAGGCCAGATCGGCCACCGAGGAGATCACCGGCGGCTCGGTCCGCAGGGTGGCCAGGTCCCGGAAGAGCATGACCAGCTCCTGGGACCCGCTCAGCGTGGCGGCCAGCGTCGCGGCGCCCCGCACCGGGACGGCCCACGCCGCGGCTGAGTCGGGGATCGCCTCCAGGTGCCGGTAGTGGGCCAGGACGGCCGACGCCGTCTTCGCCCCCCAGCCCGGTAGGCCGGGGAACCCGTCGGCCGAGTCGCCGACCAGGGCCAGCCAGTCCGGGATCGACTCCGGGCTCACCCCGAACTTCTCGCGCACGCCGTCCTCGTCTATGACCACCCGCTTGCGCCGATCGACCTGCACGATCCGTCCGTCCCGGACGCACTGGCCCAGGTCCTTGTCCGGGGTGCAGATGGCGACCTGGCGGACCGCCGGGTCGGCCGCCGCCACCGCCGCCGCCGAAGCCAGCGCGTCGTCGGCCTCCAGCTCCACCATCGGCCACACCGCCACCCCGAGGGCGGCCAGCGCTTCCTCGAGCAGCCCGAACTGGCCGAGAAGCTTCGGGTCCACGCCGGCGCCGGTCTTGTAGCCGGGCCACATGCCGTTGCGGAACGACTCGATCACGTGGTCGGTCGCCACGCCGATGTGGCCGGCGCCGTCCTCCATGAGGCTCAGCACCGACGAGACCACCCCCCGCACCGCGGCCACCTCCTGGCCGGCCGAGTTGGTGTGGGGCGGCGCCCCGAAGAAGTGCCGGAACAGCTCGTAGGTCCCGTCGACCAGGAACACCCGCATGGCTCCCGGACGATACCGAACCCCCGGACCGGCCGTCCCGTGGTCATAATGAGGGAAATGCGCCTTTCGCGTGGTTTACGGCACTCCCTCAGTGGAGCCGCTGCCGCCCTGGCCCTGACCGCGGCGGCCGTCGCGCCCACGCCGCCACCGATCCGCGCCGCCGGCGAGACAGCCACCCGGACGGCGGCCTGGCTGCCCCAGCCCCGCCCCGCCTACCCCGGCGGCCCCCGAGCGCCGCTCAACCGCTGGCTGGCCGCCGGCGAGCGGGCCTCACAGACGCTGCCCCGGGCCCACCCCCGCGTCCTGTTCATCGGCGATTCGATCACCCAGTGGTGGGGCTACTGGGGCCGGGCCACATGGAACCGGGTTTTCGCCCCCCTCGGTGCCTATGACGACGGGGTGGTGGGCGACACCACTTCCAACGTCCTGGCCCGCATTGAAGCCGGACAGCTCCCGCCCCCCGGTGCCGCCCCACCCGTAGTGGTGCTGCTCATCGGCACCAACGACATCGGCGCCGGCCAGCCCCCCTCTTCCGTCGCCCGCGGCATCGAGGCCGTCGTGGCCGCCCTGCAACGAGACCTGCCCCGCAGCCGGATCGTCGTCCTGGGGGTCCTCCCCCGGGGCGTCCCGGGGTCCGGTGACCGCGCCGCGGTGGCGGCGGTCAACGCCATGCTGCGCGGTGACCGGGCGCCCGGCCTGACCTACCTCGACCTGGCCGCGACCCTGCTCCGCCCCGACGGGAGCTTCCGACCCGGCACCATGCGGCCTGACCTCCTGCACCCCGCCGCCGGCGGCTACGCCGGCATGGCCGGGCCCATCCTGGCCGCCGTGGAGGAGGATCTCAGAGGGCGGTGAGCACCTCCGCCCCGTCGTCGGTGACGACGAGGGTGTGCTCGAACTGGGCCGTGCGCTTGCCGTCGGTGGTGACGGCGGTCCAGCCGTTGTCCCACATGCGCTCCCGCCAGGAACCCACCGTGATCATGGGCTCGATCGTGAAGGTCATGCCCGGCCGGATGACGGTCGACGCCGACTCGGTGTAGTAGTGCGGCACGTTGGGCGGCAGGTGGAACTGCTCGCCGATGCCGTGCCCGACGAAGGTGCGCACCACCCCGAACCCGTGACGTTCGGCGTGGCCCTGGATGGCCCGCCCGATGTCGGACAACGGCCGGCCCGGCCGCACCGCGGCGATCCCCAGGTCCCGGCACTCCCTGGTGACGTCCACCAGCCGGCGGGAGTCGGCGTCGACGTCGCCCACCAGGAACGTGGCGTTGCAGTCGCCGTGCACGCCGTCGATGTAGGCGGTCACGTCGATGTTGACGATGTCGCCGTCGCCGAGGGGCCGGTCGTCGGGGATGCCGTGGCAGATGACTTCGTTGACCGAGGTGCAGATGGACTTCGGGTAGCGGTGGTAGTTGAGCGTGGACGGGTAGGCGCCCCGGTCGATGTACGCCTGGTGGGCGACGCGGTCCAGGTCGTCGGTCGTGACACCGGGCGCCACCGCGGCGCCGCTGACCTCGAGCACCTCGGCTGCGATCCGGCACGCCACCCGCATCCGTTCGATCACGTCGGGCGACTTGACCATCGGCTCGTCCCAGCGCCGGGGCTCACCGGTGCGGTAGTAGTCGGTCGGCACGATCGAGTCCGGGACGGTGAGCATCGGCGAGACCCGCCCGGGCAGCACGCGACCCTCGGCCGTCTTGTGGCAGCGCTTGTACTTGCGCCCGCTGCCGCACCAGCAAAGGTCGTTGGACTTGAGCTGGCGGGCCGCGGTGGTGGCCGGACCCCTCATTCCTGTACCAGCTCGATCAACGTCCCGAACGCCGTCTTGGGGTGGAGGAAGGCGACGGTCGTGCCCCGGGAACCGGGGCGGGGCTCGGCGTCGATGGCCCGCGCCCCCGCTTCGACGGCCTGCTTGAGGGCCGCCGCGCAATCCTCCACGCGGTAGCCGACGTGATGGATGCCCTCGCCCTTGGTGGCGAGGAACCTGGCCACCGTCGACTCGTCGCGGATCGGGCTGAGCAGCTGCACGTAGGACTGCGCCACCGACAGGAGCGCCTCCTCGACGCCGTCCCGCTCGATGGTCTCCCGGTGCGCCACCTCGGCGCCGAAGGTCTCGGCGTACCACGCGATCGCCGCGTCCAGGTCATTGACGGCGATAGCCACGTGGTCCACTTCGGTGAGCGCCATGGGGTCAAAGGGTACTGGACGGATAAGAATTGGAGGCCCGCCCCCTTTGTCCCAAGGAGCCTTCGACCACATGCCCGGATCAGTCATCGTCGCCGGCGCCCGCACCCCGATCGGCAAGCTGTCGGGGGCGCTCGGCTCCTTCTCCGCCGCCGAGCTGGGCGGCCTCGCCATCCGGGCCGCGCTGGCCCGGGCCGGGGTGGCCCCGGACCAGGTCGACTACGTCATCATGGGGCAGGTCCTGCTGGCCGGCACCGGCCAGGTCCCGGCCCGCCAGGCGGCCGTCGCGGCCGGCATTCCCATGTCGACCCCGGCGTCCGTGGTCAACAAGGTGTGCCTCTCCGGCCTGAACGCCATCTACCAGGCCGACCTGATGATCGCCGCGGGCGACGCCGACATCGTGGTCGCCGGGGGCATGGAGTCGATGACCAACGCTCCCCACCTCCTCCTCGGCGCCCGTTCCGGTTACCGCCTGGGCGGCGGCCGGCTGGAGGACGCCGTGATGTACGACGGGCTGGAGGATGCCCGCAGCCACGAGGCCATGGGCGCCGACAGCGAGCGCTACATGCCCGACTTCCCGGCCGTGACCCGACGCCGCCAGGACGAGTTCGCGGCCGAGTCCCACGAGAGGGCGGCCCGGGCCACCAAGGACGGTATCCTGGCCGAGGAGATCGTCCCGGTGGAGGTGCCGCAACGCAAAGGCGACCCCGTCGTGGTGTCGGCCGACGAGGGCGTCCGGCCCGGCACCACGGCCGACGCCCTGGGCGGGCTTCGTCCGGCCTTCGCCGACGGCGGCTCCATCACGGCCGGCAACGCCTCGCAGATCAGCGACGGCGCCTCGGCGGTGGTGGTCATGTCGCCGGGGGCGGCGGCCCGGCTGGGCGTGACGCCGTTGGGGACCGTTGTCAGCTACGGCATGGTCGCCGGCCCGGACAACACCTGCCTCATGACCCAGCCGTCCCGCTCCACGCTCAAGGCGCTGGGCAAGGCCGACATGGCGGTCAAAAGCGTGGACCTGTTCGAGTTCAACGAGGCCTTCGCCGCGGTTGCGCTGGCGTCGATCGACGACCTGGGCATCTCGGCCGACGCCGTCAATGTCAACGGCGGGGCGGTGGCGCTGGGGCATCCCATCGGTGCGTCCGGCAACCGGATCGCGCTGACCCTCCTGCACGAGCTGCGCCGGCGGGGCGGCGGCGTCGGCGTGGCCGCCCTGTGCGGCGGTGGCGGGCAGGGGGACGCCCTGGTCGTACGGTCGGCTTGACCGTCGCCGTCGCCGTCGTCGGGGCGGGCGCCATCGGCGCCGTCATCTGCAACGCCACCGCCCCTGACGACCCGCCACTGCTCTGTGTCCGGACCCCTATCCCGGCGCTGGTAGTGGTCGGTGAAGACCGGACCTCGGAGCCGGACGTCAGGATCGTCACCGAGCCGGCGGCGGTCGAGCAGCCCGCCGACGTCGTGTTCCTCACGGTCAAGGCCACCGACACCGCCGCCGCGGCCGGCTGGCTGGGCCGCCTGTGCACGCCGGCCACGCTCCTCGTCATGGCGCAGAACGGCCTCGACCACGCCGGCCGGGTCGCCGGGATGGTCCCGGACGGCACGGCAGTGGTCCCCGGGCTGGCCTACATCGCGGCGGAGCGCCTGGGAGCGGGGCGGGTGCGCCACCTGGCGGGATCCTCGCTAGTGGTCCCCGCCGCGGTGGTCGCCCGGGTGGCCGCCGCCGTGCCCGGCCTCAAGGTGCGGGGCACCGACGACGTGGTGACGGCGTGCTGGCAGAAGCTTCTCGGCAATCTGGTCGCCAACCCCATCACCGCCCTGACCATGCGGCGCATCGACGTGATGGGCGAGCCCGGCATCGCCGACCTGGCCCGGGGCGTGCTGCGGGAGGCGGTGGCCGTCGGCCGGGCCAGCGGGGCCGACCTCGACGACGCGGTGATCGAGCCCATCGTGGTCGGCACGGCCCGGTACGGCTCGGCCACCGGCAGCTCGATGCTCTACGACCGCCTGGCCGGGCGGCCCATGGAGCACCGCTACCTGACCGGGGAGGTGGTGCGCCGGGGCGCCGATCTGGGGATCCCGACCCCGCTCAACGGCGCGCTGCTCGCCCTGCTGGAGGCCATCGACCGCGGGATCACATCGTTGTAGTCTTGGGGGTGGTGTACGCCGCCGCGGTCCAGGATCTGATCGACGAGTTGGGCCGCTTGCCGGGTATCGGGCCCAAGTCGGCGCAGCGCATCGCCTTCCACCTGCTCAAGTTGCCCTCCGAGGACGCCTTGCGCCTGGCCCGGGCCGTCACCACGGTCAAGGAGCGGGTCTCGTGGTGCCGGCGCTGCTTCAACATCTCCGAGTCCGAGGAGTGCGGCATCTGCTCCGACAGCCGGCGCGACGCCACGCTGGTCTGCGTGGTCGAGGAGCCCCGCGACGTGATCGCCATCGAGAAGACCCGGGAGTTCCGGGGCCGCTACCACGTGCTCCAGGGGGCCATCAGCCCCATCGACGGGATCGGCCCGGACAAGCTGCGCATCCGTGAGCTCCTGGCCCGCATCCAGGGCGAGGGCATCGAGGAGCTGATCCTCTGCACCAACCCGAACATCGAGGGTGACGCCACCGCTATGTACCTCACCTCGCTGCTCAAGGACCTGCCGGTCAAGGTGTCCCAGCTGGCCAGCGGCCTGCCGGTGGGCGGCGACCTCGAGTACGCCGACGAGATCACCCTCGGCCGGGCGCTCGAGGGCCGGCGCACCGTCGCCTGACCCCCTCTGCCGCCGCCAGTCGCTACGCCTTCGGCCGGGCGCCGTTCTCTGAGCGGTTTGGGACCGCCCAGCCGCTAATTCCGCTCAGAGTCGAAAAAGAAGCTCAGAGTCCTGAGCATGAAAGTCTACGGAGAGGCGCCATCGCCGGGCAGGAGGCCCCCCAACCCGGGCAGGCCGGCCAGGCCCGCCCCGCCCAGCGCGCTCGTGGCCAGACGGCTGGCCTGCTCGAAGCCGTCCCGCACCGCGGCCAGGACCAGATCCTCGAGCATCTCGATGTCCGAGGGGTCGACCACGGACGGGTCGATGCGTACGGCCAGGACCTCTAGGCCGCCCGAGACCCTCACCTTGACCGCCCCGCCGCCGGCCGAGCCCTCCACCTCCTGAGCCGCCGCCTCCTGCTGGGCGGCCTGCAGGTTCTGCTGGACCTGGCCCAACTGGGACAAGAGGGAGCCGATGTCGAAGCCGCCCCCCGGGGATTCACCGCTCACGGTCATACCTCCTCCGCGCCCGGGAAGGCCTCCAGGAGGCGCTGTTCGGGGGAGGATACCGCCGCGGGCGCCTCCTCCATCTCGGTCCAGTCGTGGACCACGTCCTCGACGGGGGCCGGCTCGGCCTCAGGTGCCGGGGCCCCGCCGTCGAGGGTGAACCGGAGCGGGATCGGGCGGCCGAAGTGGCGGGCCAGGGCGTCCTCCACCTCGACGCGGTTGGCTTCGGCCCGGGTGAGGAGCCCGCGGTCGGGCACGGCGTAGACGGCCTCGGCGCCGTCGGTGGGGAGGAACCGCCCGGTCGCCACGTACACCTTCACGGCGGGACGGAGGGAAGGGAGGATGCGGTCGCCCCATGCCATCGTGAGCTCCTCCCGGGAGGGAACGGCGGCGCCCGCCGGGGCCGGGGCGGCTGGAACGGCGGCTGCTGCTGCTGGCGCGGCCGGAGCGGGGGCGGGAGGAGAGGCGGGAGCGGCGGGGG